>JAFZKK010000131.1 GCA_017551905.1 Salinivirgaceae bacterium | reverse complement strand
TCCCTTAATTCCAAATCTTTATACAGTCCCATTTCTGAAAATTTATAGCCATTCGGATTGTCTGGATTCAACAAATCGGTACTATCCTTGTCCAAGAATACCAAGCATACTTGAGTGTCGATAGACTCGCGTTCCACATCACCATTTTTATCACAAGCCACCAATGTTGTGGCAACAGCCATTATTAAAAAAAGTTTCTTCATTTTCTTTTCACTGTTACTTGTAATTGTCTGTTGTAAACCACAGTTTTACCGTTGACAATAATTGTGCGGCTATGAGTAATACCGTTTTTAATTATAGTTCCCCTAAAATTTAAACTTATATGAAATTGTCGGTACAATTGTCAGCACCGATACTTTTTTCAAGAAATAGCGAGCCTCGCCCAAATACTCGTCCTTCTCGCTACCAGCATAAATGTAAAGCGGATTCTGCCTGGCATAAATGTTGTAAACGCCGAATGTCCATGTAGCTGTACCGCGGCGTTTCGGACGATTGAGGTTGGCGCTTACATCAAGCCGGTGATAGAGCGGCATGCGGTACTCGTTACGCTTTGAGTATGCAACAGCTTCCTCACCGTCCAAATCGATGTAACGGGCAATGGGCAGTGTCACATGGCTGCCGCTGCTGATATTCCAATTGGCACTGATGTCGAATTTCTTTGAGAATGTGTGCATTGCCACAATCGACAAGTCGTGGCGGCGGTCGTATTTGAATGGGAATTGCTCGCCATTGTTCAATTCGGCAAACGTGCGGTTGCTCCACGACAACGTGTAACTAACCCAGCCTGTTGTGCGGCCCGCGCTCTTTTTTGCCATAAACTCAAGCCCGTAAGCCTCACCACGCCCCGATGTCAGTTTATCTTCCCAATTTTGGTACGACATATAATTGGCACCCTCGCGGTACTCAATCAAATCGTTCATTTTCTTGTAGAAACCCTCAGCCGTAAACTCGTAATCGGGCGTGTTGTATTGCAGACCCAACGAAATCTGGTCCGATGTTTCGGGTTTTATCCGCTTTGTCGAAGGCAGCCACTGGTCAGTTGGCATACCTACTGACGAATTTGAAACCAAATGCACATACTGCGTCATTTTTGAATAGGCAGCCTTTAGCGATAGGTTATCATTGAGCAAGAGGCATAGTGAAGCGCGCGGCTCAATGGCGGTATAGTTCCGACCTTCAACATTAAACAACGTGTAGCGTGCCCCAAGATTGGCTTTCAGATGTTTTGATATTGTCCAATCATCTTCAATGTAGGCAGAAAAATCGGCAGATTTCACTTTTTTTGTTCCAAAGGCAGTGTCTGCAACAGTTGTCGCATCTTCGCTATAACCCGATTCGTATGCACTTTGCTCCGGTGAGAAACTATGACGAGTTATGCTCATGCCGCTTCTAATGATATGTTTTTCAGCCGGATACCAGTCAAAATCAAATTTTGCCGACCAATCCTGCAATGCCGATTCGCCTCTTGCCGACGAATACTCATAACTATTTGACCTGAAATAATCGTAGCGAACCGATGATTTTGTGAAATATTTGTACCTGCTGTAGATAAGCGATGTGTTCATGAACAATTTGTTGCCGATGGTGCGGTTATAGCGCAAGGTGGCTGTCTGGTTCTGCCAGTTGAGTTTGAATTTGTCATCCACATCATAGCCACCGCTTGGAAATTCAATAGCTGACCTGAATTTGTCAAGGCCGGAATAGAAACTTGCAAACACTTGGTTTTTAGCATCTAATCGGTAATTGATTTTTGCATTGATGTCGGTAAAATGATAGCCTGCCGATGTTTTCCCAACGCCATCCCTAATATCAGCCAATTTGCACATCGGCCACATAATCAAATCGAAATAGGCACGGCGCAAGGTGAACAAATAGGATGTCTTGTCATTTATAGGGCCTTCAATTGCCAATTGCGACGAAAGCAACCCGACGGATGCCATTCCGTGCGTCTCGTTAGTATTTCCTTCTTTCATCTGAATGTCGAGCACCGAGGACAGCCGTCCGCCGTAACGCGCCGGGAATCCGCCTTTCAATACCGAGACCGACTTTATAGCTTCGGCATTGAACACCGACAGGAAGCCGAACAGGTGGTTGGCGTTGTAAACAGGCGCTCCGTCAAGCAGAATAAGGTTCTGGTCGGGACTTCCGCCACGCACGTAAAGGCCAGTCATGCCATCGCCGCCGCTGCCAATGCCCGGCATTGTCTGCATGGCTTTCAGCACGTCGTGCTCGCCAAGCAGTGTGGGCAATTGCGCCACTTCCTTCATGGTTATGTTGGCAACGTTAAATTGTGATGAACGCAGCCTTGTTTGAGCGGAATTATCAGAAACGACAACTTCCTCAATCTGATTGTCGGATGAGATTTTTATATCGACAACTGTATCTTTCGTGGTTGTAAATGTCTGTTTGAAAACAGAATAGCCCACATACGAAACATTCAACGTTATCGGTGATTGGTTTGTTGTTATGGCAAAGAATCCGTAGTTGTTTGTAACCGTGCCAACACCTGTGTTCAGATAGACATTGGCCGACGGCAACAACTCACCACTTGCGGCATCGCGCACAACGCCGCTTATAGTATGTTTTTGTGCCACGGCCATATTACCAGCAAGTATCAGAAGAATTAGTATAATGTTTTTCATAATGATTGATGCGGTTTTCAAATTCTGTTTTATTCATTATAAACAGTATCGCAAATTGAGTGTAGTTTTATTGTGGCCATGTTGTAGCCGGCAAACAGCCCAAGTCCGTTTTTCACATTTGAATATACATTGACCGGCTCACTGAACATAAAATCCTCGTCATCAGAGTTTTTTAAATACTCTTTGGCTATGAAATATTTGTAATAATCCTCTGTGAACGACATCACATTAATGTCTGGCGGAATAGCAGAAGAATGACGAACTTCAAAACTTATAGATGCAGAACTACCCTGCCAGTCTTTATTCGAAAGCAGTATGTATTCTTTAGTTTGAACATGTTCCACATCCGACGACTCAAACATGTGGTTCAGTATGTCGGTCATTGATGTGGCCTTTGCGGTTGCATTGTTGCAAATTAGAGTTAAACTAAGTGTTTTTATTGTATCAGGATTGTTACTGGGGCGATAATATCCTGTTGCTGTTATCAAATAGTAACGCAAATCGCTGGTGGTGTCGGTTATTGAGACAACCACATTGCTATATGATTCATAATCGCTATAATAATCATCTAAATAGACATGAACACTATCGGCCTGAAGCACTTCTATTTGTACCGGTTTTGGGATTGTCGCTATTGCCGTTGCTGTTGGATAATGCTGACAATCAATTTTTATCGAATAATCTTCGCCGGTTTTAGGCACAACCGATGTGTAATAAAATCCGTTATCATCGGTTCCGTTGATTTCTTCAAGCAATGTATCGTTATGATAGACAAACAGATTAGCATTATTCATAGGCATACTGCCCCGTCTGCCCACATAATCAACACCACGAAAAATCATTACTTCAATTGGTTGATTTTCGGTAATAAGCGCATTTGTTACAATACACTTATTACTGTCTTTTTTTGCTATTTCTACCTCTTTCTCGCAGGAAGACAATAACACTGTTAACAAAATAAAAGTTAATAATTGTTTGAAATACATTATATCCTATTTAGTCGTGTAAAAGTAGTATAATGATGATATTTGGTCGTTCCAATATATCTTTTTAATAACTTTCTTTTCATATAAACCTTTTTAAGTGTTTCCTTTGAATCACAAACGTATTTTCCTTCGTATAAGTAATCGCCATCATAATCCATATACATCTCATTTCCAAACAGCAGCCTGAATAATTTGTGTCTTCAAAAAATCTAACTTTATAATACCCTGATTGTTTGCCATTTCGATTTGCAAATATCAATATTGATGATATTTCATCATTCTCGCCATAGAAAAGTGTGGATTTTAATCCGCAAGTAACCCCATAAAAAGGCCACCTGCGGATTTAATAACTAACGGCTATTTGTCTTTTTTAACTACTAACCCTAACCTCGTAACATCCACGCCGTTATATAAAACCTTAATCAACTTTTCTGAATGTGGTGTTTCTAAAACTTCGGTATAAATAGTGTCAACCGTGGTCTCATTCAGTTTCAAGTACGATGTGGCACACCACACTGCTTTCCCCTCCCTTTTTTCCATGTAATCCTTT
>JAFZKK010000130.1 GCA_017551905.1 Salinivirgaceae bacterium | reverse complement strand
TGAATAAAACTCGATGTCGTTTACTACAACCATTTGGTTACTATCGTGAGTAAACACGGCTGAACGCAAAACCGCATGAGCGTCCTTATCATAACCGGACGTTAGAAAAGTCAACGCGTCCTTTACTCGTTGTGGCGTACGGACAAGTCCTTCTCTGAGAGGATTTTCTCCCGGTATTGACTCTAAAAGCAGTTTTATAATGGTATTAACGTCTTTTTCCACCAATAATCCTATTTAGCATTGACATAGTCACGGACTACACAAACTTGACTTCCAAATGTACCGCGCAAAGCAGCGGCTGCTGATGATGCCTCCTGACTCGTTTGGAAATCTCCTACACGTACCTTCCAGTAAGGCGAGGAGTAAGTAACATAGGAACGATATTGTGGAAATCTGCTCATGCTTTGACGTGCTTTGCTACTGGCCTCACTCTTAGCCGACTTTGCGTTATTGCTGGAGAAAATCTGAACACGATAACCAACTATTTTTTTGCCGACTTTTTTTACCGATTCCCCTGAAGATTGTCCAGAGGATTCTTTGCCTGTTGACGGAAGGAGTCGTTGAAGCAATTTATCCGGCATAACGACAGAGTTATCGCCGTCAGCAGTTATCTCCTCAACAATAGAAGGCTTTGTATTTGGCTCGTCAGCAAACATGACGACAGGCACAAACAGCATTATCAAAACAAGCGATTTTATTTTTGTCAGAGTCATTATTCAATATAAAAACAGTTTACGGCTACAAAAGTAATAAAAATTCTTTTAGTAGCCGTAAAAATTTGCGACGAGTTTGCCTTTATCGAACAATTCGCCTGAAAATAGACTTAAATCAGAAGGCTTTGACGATGTCGATAAAAGAATCTGCCTTCAATGATGCCCCACCGATAAGACCGCCATCAACGTCGGGTTTTGCGAACAATTGGGCGGCGTTTGACGGCTTGCAACTTCCGCCATAAAGTATCGAAGTGTTATCAGCAACATCTTTGCCATATTTGTCGGCGATAACGCGGCGAATGAAAGCGTGCATTTCCTGCGCTTGTTCGTCAGTTGCCGTTTTACCGGTGCCGATTGCCCAAACAGGTTCGTATGCAAGGATGATTTTACCGAAATCTTCGGCTGAAAGTTCAAACAATGCGTCTTCAATTTGTGATTTCACGACATCAAAGTGAACGCCCTCTTCGCGTTGTTCGAGCACTTCACCGATACAGAAAATCGGAGTAAGGCCATTCTCAAGAGCAAGTCCGATTTTTGTTTTGAGGGTTTCGGAAGTTTCGCCATAATATTGACGACGTTCTGAGTGACCAAGGATAACGTAGTTGGCGCCGGTTGATGCAACCATGGCGGCCGACACTTCACCGGTATAAGCACCCGAAACATGGTCGGCACAGTTCTCTGCGCCAAGTCCAAGAAGGTTCTTATCGATTTCGGCGTTGATGGATGCCAAATGTGTAAAAGGCGCTGCGATAACGACGTCGCAATTAGCCTTAAATGATTTAAGAGATTCGTTTACTTCTTTGGCAAGTTGAACGCCCTCTTGAAGGGACGTATTCATTTTCCAATTGCCAGCAACAATGTTTTTTCTCATTTTGTCAGTTAATTATATTTGTTATTTAATTTTCTTTAGTTTCATCAGAATCTATGTTTTGCACTTGATATGCCGATTCGGTCGATGTTTCCAAATCGCTATGCAAAGTCACATCCTTTTTCCGAGATTTCCCATAAAAGCGGGGCTTTAATGCGACACCGACAGTGTCAATTATTTTTAAGATTAACAACACGACTGCCAATATGACATTAAGCCATGTGAAATTGACTGTGGTCGCCGAAATATCAGAAAGATGTAATTGGCTATTATCAAAAGCGTCGGCATTCATCTTCCATCTAATAATTCCATCAGTAACGTATACCAGTCCAACATCACCACGGACAAGGGCTTTTAATGTAGTGTCGTCTGACGTATAAAGCGGGTACTCGTTCAGCGATAGTCCATTCCACCTCTGACGTGCATCTGCACCGCTTCCTGTGACAACAACAAACTGCGCACTATCGGATGATGCTATTCTCTTTAAACCATTTACTTTCGTGACCGCGGAGGTCGGGACCTTTCCCAAATCAGGGATACTCACAAACAACATTTTGTCAGTTTTTGATGCTATCTCGTCAGTAAGTTCATCACCTTCCTCGTCGCCGCCAAAAATCGACAACGTCAGACGCGAATTTTCATTTTCAACAACATCAACAAATGTCCATGTGCTGTCGGGAAGATTGTCGGATGAGAATCGCTTAGTTACGCCATCACGGGAATAAACGACATCAACGTTAGCATCATCTTGGGCAAAGAGTAGGGTGCCCACTTTGAAGTCGCGGAAATCAGCCATCGGCTGAAAAGCGCACCCCACAAAAGCCACAATCGACACATATGCCAGAAGCGCAACGCCAACAGTCCAATTCAAGTAAGTGTTGTAGAAGCCCTTAACGCGTCGGTTATACTTTATCAAGAAGTAAATACCAACACAAAGCAATAAGTTTTTAATCAGCGTAGGCCAATTGCCAACAGTAATCAACTCGCCAAAACACCCACAGTCAGAAACGGGATTATCTATTACGAGGTATATACTGAAGAATGTCATTCCCGCCATCAATATAGCAGAGAGCCATACACTGACGCGACGATAACAGCCGAAAAGGATAAATCCGCCAAGCAGGAATTCGCCTATTGACAATGCCGTCGCAAGGACAACAACCAATTGGCGATGTATATCTATCGACCAAACGGAAAAATACTGTTCAATCTTATAGATAAAGCCCCAAATATCAATGGATTTTGACAGGCCGGATAAGACGAATGTGCCACCGACTAAAATCCGCAGCAAAATGACTAATAATCTAATTCTTTTGTCTTTCTTATTCTGCTCCGCCATTCTCAGAGAGTTTGATAATAGCGAATACTGCATAATTTATCATATCTTGATAATTAGCGTCGATGCCCTCTGATACGATAGTTTGTCCCTTATTGTCTTCTATTTGCTTTGTGCGCATAATTTTTTGT
>JAFZKK010000129.1 GCA_017551905.1 Salinivirgaceae bacterium | reverse complement strand
GATTACCGCCAGTGGCTCTTGCAGATAACCATTTGCGACCCCGCGTGCGGCTCGGGCGCTTTTCTGAACGCCGCCCTTCAGTTCCTGATTCAGGAGCACCGCCTGATTGACGAGATGGACGCCAAAATAACCGACTCGCCGATGGTGATTCCCAATGTCGAAAATTCGATTTTGGAGAACAACCTTTTCGGTGTCGACATTAACGAGGAGAGCGTTGAGATTGCCCGACTCTCGCTTTGGCTGCGAACCGCCCGTCCGCACCGCAAACTCAACTCGCTCAACCAGAACATAAAGTGCGGAAACAGTCTGATTTCGGACCCCGAAGTGGCCGCCGACAAAGCCTTCGATTGGCAGCGCGAGTTCCCGCAAGTGTTTGAGCGCGGCGGTTTCGATGTCGTGATTGGCAACCCGCCGTATGTGAGTGCTATTACGCAGATTGCCAATCCTGAAATGGCTGCGCAGCGTCAGGCGATAGTTGATTCCGATAAATTTCAAACATTGTTTCAAAAATGGGATTTGTACATTCCGTTTATTGAATTGGGAATCAAATATTTATGCAAGAACAACGGTTATTGTTCAATGATTGTGCCTTATCCGCTTTCAAATCAATTATATGCGCAAAAATGCCGCCAAATGCTTATAAATGAATACAATCTGACGGGATTTGTTGATTGTTCTGATACAAAAGTTTTTGAAGACGCTGTGGTTCAGTCGTGTATATTTATTGCAAGAAAGCAAAAACCGCAAGGCAATGTTGATATTTCAAAAATCGAAAATGCTGAAATTCAATTTTCTTATGCTCAAAATTATTCCGATTTGATTCAAGACGAAAAGAATTTTGTTTGGAATATGGCGCAACAAAAACGTGAAACAGCCCGCCACAATGATATGCACGTTTTGGGCGATTATTGCTACATAAGCATAGGAATGGTCTTGAATGCAGATGAAAAAACAGCAAAAGGGGAATTTACCAAAGATGAGTTAATCAGTGAATTAGAGGACAATATTCATTGCAAACAATATGTTGAAGCAAAAAATATTGAAAGTTATCTGATTACCAAAATATTATATTTGGAATATGGAACAGAACGTGTTCCTGCAAAAATACGACGTCCGACTTTTCCCGAACTTTATGACCGTCCGAAAATTCTTACTAACAAAATTGGCGCGTTGAAAGCAACTATTGATTTTAATGGAATAATGTGCGACCAGACCAATCGTATTTGTATTCTTTGGAAAGACCTTCACGGGGTTGAAAACAAAAGCATTGCTTCAAGCGTCAAAAAATACAGCAAAATGACACGCGAAGAAATGGAATCATTGTCGGGAATCATTGATTTACGGTACATTTTGGGCATATTGAACTCAAAATATGCAAATGTTTTATTAGACACAATTCGAGGCAAAGGAAATATCGATGTAAATCCTGAATATATCCGCAATATTCCAATTCCGCAACAGACTGATAATAAACTTGTTGAGAACGTTGACAAAATGCTGACACTGAACGCAGATTTGCAGCAGAAAGTGAGTCGGTTCCTGCGCCGCATAACCGAGACCTACAATTTGGAAAAGACAACCGCCACGCTCGAAACATTCTACACGCTCTCTTTCAGCGATTTTGTGAAGGAACTCGGCAAGCAGAAGGTGAAACTCACTCTTGTGCAAAAAGACGAGTTGGAGGATTATTTCAACGCCTACCAGGCTGAATGTCAGTCGCTCAAAAACGCAATCGCCACCACCGACCACGAGATTGACCGTATGGTGTACGCCCTTTACGGCCTTACGGATGAGGAGATTGGGGTGGTGGAAAATTAAATAAAAACGCTATGGATACCAACAAAATTCAAATACGAGAAACAGTAAAGCCAGTAGTGCCTATGCCAGATGCGGAATTGATGCAACTTGCCGACCGAATTGTGGCCGAAATCGAAAGCGGACGGCAGCAGTTGGCTATCAGTATAAACCAAACCATAAAAACAACATATTGGAATGTGGGGCGGCATATTGTGGAATTTGAGCAGCAGGGTAACGCGCGGGCAAAGTACGGTGCCAAACTTCTTACGAGTCTTGCTAAAATATTGACTGCCAGAGTTGGACGAGGTTACAGTCGACCGAATCTGAACAATATGCGCAAATTTTACCTGATGTACTCAAAATGTCAGACGTCTGACATTTTTCAGACGTCTGAAAAATCTTCGAACACCCCAATTTGTCAGATATCTGACAAATTAACGTGGTCGCACATTTGCGAACTAATCACAATCGATAGCGATTTAGAGCGTCAGTTTTACGAAAACGAGTGTGTGTCAGAGAATTGGTCGGTCGACGAACTGCACCGCCAAAAGGAAAGCGGCTTGTTTATGCGTTTGGCGCAAAGCAAAGACAAAGAGGGCGTTCTGCAATTGGCACACAAAGGACAGAGAGTTCAGAAAGCAGAAGATGTGGTAAAAGACACTTATACATTGGAGTTTGTCGGACTTGCCAACAAACTGAAATACAGCGAGCGCGAACTTGAGCAGAAACTGATAGACAATATGCAGACTTTCCTTCTCGAATTGGGCAAGGGGTTCGCGTTTGTCGGTCGGCAATATCCGTTGACAATCAATAATGTGCATTATCATATCGACCTTGTGTTTTATCACCGTATTCTCAAATGTTTTGTGTTGATTGATTTGAAGAAAGGCGCTGTAAAGCACAAAGATATCGGACAGATGAATATGTATATGGGCTATTTCGCCAAAGAAGAGAACGTTGACGGCGACAATCCGCCGATAGGAATCATTTTGAGCCATTACAAAGACGAACTAATGGTGGAATATGCCACTTATGGAATGGATGCAAATCTGTTTGTGTCGAAATACGAATTGTATCTTCCTGACAAAGAGCAGTTAAGACGTTTGGTTTCTGATATTTTGAAATGAATGAGAAAAGAATAACAAACTAACAGAAAATCAATAATAAAAACCGCAAAAAATGACCAACGAAATACAATTCATTCTATACCAACTGCCCGATGACGAAGGCAAAGTGCAAGTGGTGATAAAAAACGAGACAATTTGGGCCACGCAGAAAGCAATGGCGCAGTTGTTCGATTGCTCAACCGACAATATCGGCCTTCATTTGAAAAATGTATTCAATTCCAATGAATTAGATAAAGATTCAGTTACCGAGAAAATCTCGGCAACTGCCGTTTTTTAATTATTTGAAAAGATGAATTTAAAGCGACTATTTCCAAAATGGAAAGTGTCGTAAACAGAGGGTTCAACCGCTAAGTGGTTGTTTCCTAAATGGAAATAACCACTCAACACAAGCCTTAATGCGACCGTCAGGTTGCTTTCCGTGTTTTTCGTGCGTTCCGTGGTTAAAAATTCTGTGTAAATCAGTGTTCCCGAGCAAATGGGACTGTGTTGTCTGTGCGATACAATCTTTCCAATATTTAACCCATTTAAATAGTAGGTTAATAAACAAAAACCATTACATTTGCCACCGCAAACCATAAAGGGCTTGCGGCAAAGAATGAATACACAGCAAATGCAGTCAGAAATAGTGCGGCTCAAACGCGAGAAGGGCGTTTGCGTGCTTGCCCACGCCTACCAAAGTCACGACATTTGGGAAGTGGCTGATTATGTGGGCGATTCGTTTGGGTTGAGCAAGAAGGCGGCCAAAGCCGATGCCGACACGGTGCTGATGTGCGGCGTGCGATTTATGGCCGAAACGGTGAAGATTCTGTCGCCGCAAAAGCGTGTTATTCTGGCCAATGCCGATGCGGGCTGCCCGATGGCCGAACAGGTCTCGTTCGATGTGCTGTCGCAACTGAAGCAGAAATACAGCGAACACACGGTGGTTTCGTATATCAACACCACGGCTAAACTGAAGACTATCAGCGATGTATGTGTGACGTCGTCGGCGGCAGTGAAGATTGTGCGGAACATTGCCAACAACAAGATTCTGTTCATACCCGACTGTAATTTAGGCGGTTGGATTCAGAAACAGATTCCCGAAAAGCAGTTTCAGTTTGTTCCTGGCGGTTGCCCGACGCATTTGCTTCTGACGCCGAAAGCGGTCAGCGAAGCTCGCCGCCGCCACCCCGACGCGCTGGTGCTGGTGCACCCCGAATGTCAGGGAAATGTGGTGGAACTGGCTGATTATGTGGGCAGTACAACGCAGATTATGGACTTTGCGAAAAGCAGCCCGAACACCGAATTCATTATCGGAACGGAAAACAGCATTGTCCAACACCTGCAATTCGAGTGCCCCGAAAAACGGTTCTTCGCGCTGTCGAAAAACTGTATCTGCCACAATATGAAGGCAACCACGTTAGGCGACGTGTACGACTGCCTGCGAGGCACGGGCGGCGAGGAAATCACGCTTGACGACACAACGCTGCGACTGGCACGCCGCAGTATCGACGAAATGTTGAGATTAGGTGAATAATAAGGAATAAATCACAAGTTCATAAATTTTGATTGTATTTCCGAAATGCTATTTTTGTGAAAATTTGATTTTTCTAGATGCATTATGGCAAATACTAACAACAACCTGCATAAAGCGAAAAAAACAAGATACGATGAGTTTTATACGACGTATGAAACCATCGAGAATGAAGTTTGCCATTATAAAAAACAATTTAGAGGCAAAACTGTTCTTTGCAATTGTGATGACCCTTTTGAATCTAATTTCTGCAAATTTTTCTTGAAAAATTTCAATGTTTTAGGTTTGAAACGTTTGATTTGTACTTCATACGAACCATCAGACTCGTTTCAATTTGATTTATTTTCAATAGGAAATTTCAAAAATCAGCACGGGCACATTCTTGATGTGTGCGAATTAAAAAACGGAGAGCTTAATATTTCTGATGAATTTATAGAAACACTTTTGCATACACAGGGAATTGTATGCGAACTGGCTGGCAATGGAGATTTCAGAAGCCGTGAATGCGTTGAATATTTGAAGATTTGCGATATAGTGGTTACCAATCCACCTTTTTCATTATTTAATGAATTTGTTATGCAAATAATGAGTTATCGCAAGCAATTTCTCATTAT
>JAFZKK010000128.1 GCA_017551905.1 Salinivirgaceae bacterium | reverse complement strand
GCGTGGCTGCGCCTGAAACAACACAATCGGTCTGATATATTTTCCGCCTTCGGCCTGCGATTTTTTTGCTTCGGTCTCCAACTTGCGCTGCAACTCGAGTGCCGATGAGATAACATCGTTGCGGCTCTGATGGTTATAAACAATCACGGGCAGTTTCACCATATTCTCCTTTTTCAACTCGTAGGCGTCGGTAAAACTGATAATGTTGCTGTTTTTGCGCGGTGTGGCGGTAAGGTCGAGTACAAACGATGGCGAAAGGTTTTGCAACATCTCGACGCTCAATTCTGTTTCGGCATTGTGGCTCTCATCGACAACCACAACGGGATGCAACGCTTGCAAAACCTGCATCAGTTGCAATTCAGGGTCGCCGTTTTCGTCCCTGCTCACAAGCGTCTCGAACGATTGCAGATAGCCATTCTCCTGATACACTTTGCGGTCTTCCTTGTTACGGGCACGAAGGCTGTCGAAACTCATTACCAATATGCACAGGTTTTCTTTGACGGTTGAAAGGCTGAACCGCCCGCCCTGCAATGCTTGCGCCTTGCTGAAAATTTCGACACGATTGGCAAAATCGGTGTTAATGCGCTGACGGTAAGGATGTTCTGTATTATTGAGGTTGCGTAGCGTCTGCTCCAAAATGGTTACCGACGGCACAAGCCAAACGACCATTTGTGGGCGGCTACTGTCGAACTCGTGAAAAATGGTGTTGAGCGCGGCTGAAGCAATGAATGTCTTGCCTCCGCCCGTTGGCACCTTAATGCAGACGTGCGGCGCGTTTTTCACATTGTTTTTGTACGGCTCGACCGCCATTCCAGGAAATGGCGTAAGCGGTGTGCGCGGATGCGTGAGCCAAAAATGCGAGAACGCGGTTTCGGTGTTCTTCTTTTCCTGAACGCATTGCATAAAACGTTGCAAATCAGCCAATATCTGTTGTTGATATGATTTCAGTTCCATAGTTGTACGGTTTTAGAATTTTCTAATGTCGCGCGGTATCTTCTTGAAAACTATATGGTTGAGTTGCATAAAACTATCCGATAGCAAACAGTTGTCAGCATAAATTACATATTGCTCCGCCTTTTGCGCAATGGTATTCAAAAACGCCTTGTCGAGCGTTGTTGTGCGGTCAGGTTCATAATAGAAATAATATGCCGTGCCATTGTGGTTACCCAACAAATAATTATTGGTAGGGCTGCCGCAGTGCGACAGCCGCCCATCATTTTCATTTCGGCTGCCATTATATGACAGCCCTACATACGGCTCGTGTGTTTCGGTGTACCATAAATATTCGCGCAATTTTTCGGTGCCAACAGCTTCGTTCAGATAACCATCAGCATTGAAAACCGTTTCTCCTAATTCGTAGAATGTGAAACCTCCACCAGTGCCTTCAACCGCATTTTTATCTTTGCCATAACCTTTTATCACACGCCTGACACGTTCTGCTGTAATATTTTCGGCATAATCTTCCATTTCCACTAGAATGAATTTACGGTTCCCACCATCCTGTTTGTTAAGATTTAAAACGGCGTGGGCAGTTGTGCCGCTACCTGCGAAACTATCAAGAACAATAGAATCCTTGAAACTTGCTAATTCCAAACAACGTTGTATCAATTCAGGTGATTTAGGAAAAGAAAAAACACGTTTGTTATCAAAGTATTTTTTTAAAGTTAATGTACCTCTATCAGAACTAAATTCAGCTTCGTCCCAAACAGAAGGTAAAGCATATGAATCATCTCGATACTTTTTTACAACTTGCCAACCTCCAGTTGCTTTCTTTCCGAAAATAAGTGTATTTAAGTTTTGTTGTGACCTTTCTTTTCCCCATCGCCATACGGTTTTTATACCTTGCGATTCTTGTGGGTAAAACTTTATCCAACCATTATGCTCAACCAAATCAATTTCAAATAATGATTTTTCAATCTCATTATTAGGATTTACCCAAAATGGATAATAAAGATTAGGTCGATTATCTATATTAAAATCGCTATTTCGATTTCTTAATTCATATAAATCATATCCGCCGATTTCGTCACTATATTGAAACTTTTTAGTTTTATCGTGTAACTGATTCGAAATAAAACCATTGCCAGTATAAATTACGAGATATTCGTGAGAAATTGAGATTGAATCATAAGGTCGTGCCCTTGAATCATTCTTTATACATACATTGCATAAAAAGTTAGAGCTACCAAAGATTTCATCGCAAATGCATTTCAATAAAAATAACTCATTATCATCAATGCTTATAAAAATAGCCCCATCATCAGATAGTAATTTTTGTAAAAGTTTGAGACGAGGATACATCATACAAAGCCATTTATCGTGGCGAGTAAGGTCATCTGTCTCTTTTCCAACAACTTGACCTAACCATTTCTTTATTTTTGGGCTATTCACATTATCGTTATACACCCAACCTTCGTTTCCCGTGTTGTACGGTGGGTCTATGTATATACATTTTATTCTGCCTTCATATTTTGGCAGCAAGGCTTTTAAGGCTTCAAGGTTATCGCCGTGAATAATCATATTATCGTCGGCGTTTCCAAAAGAATATTTCCGTTCGAGCGTTCGGAACGGTACTTGTTGATGGTGATTCACCACCGCATCTTTTCCAATCCAATTCAATGTGGGCATATTGCTATTTGTTTAGCGTGATATGCTACCGTCTCTAAAAAATCTACGACCCAAACGAAGGCGGGCATTAAGCCTTCATTGTGAGGTCGTAGGATTACCTTTTAGAGAAAGACGAAATGCCCGCATAACTGCGAGCATCTGCTGATGTCTTCTCTAAAATCCCATTAATGAAGTTTCCTACGTTTCACAATGTCGGGACAAGTAGCAAATGCTTGTTAGATAATATGTTAGTTAAATTTTACTTTCTGTTTCTTACTTCATTTTTTGTTAAAACACTGTAACTTATCTCTAATTCAATTTATTTATCATTTCATCGGCTTGCAACTGCATCTTGCAGAAAGCAAACCACCGCTTGCCCAAATCCTTGATTGACGCGCCAATGTGGTACACATCGTTGTCGATAATCAGAAACCTGTCGTGCGACTTTGTAAAAATACACAAATCTATTGGTTCGTACTGATTATTGTGCTGCGCCAGCGCAACATTGAACGATGGTGATGCCTGCTGCGTGTAGATTTTGGCTGTTACGGTTTTGGCGCGTTCGGCCAACCGCAGCAAAACTGTCTCATCAACATAATTGTCAATCAGCACAATGCGGTTCTTTGCCGAGCGAATCAGACTGTTGACAAAAGCGAACGGCTCAAGCATCTGTCCGTCGTAGAAAATCCCCTCGACAGGCGGCAGCGATGTGCGCACAAAGAAGTCGATTTTTTGTTGGTGGTCAGACAGTTGGCCTTCAATCGATTCAAGTCTGTGGTCAATCCGTTCCTCAAGGTGCATAAGTTGTTGATTAACAGCGTATCCTTTTAATAGATAATCTTTTAAAACCATTGTCGCCCATCGACGGAATTGTGTAGCATTAACACTGTTTACTCTATACCCTACCGAAATAATCATATCAAGATTGTAAAAATCAATCTCACGCGATACGGTTCGGTTTCCTTCCTGTCGAACTACTCTAATTTTTTGAGTAGTTGATTCGGGTTCAAGTTCGTTGGTTTTGTAAATGCTTTGTATATGGTAAGTTATGTTGTTTTCTTTAACCCCAAACAAGGTTGACATCTGCTGTTGCGTCAGCCACACAGTATCCTCGCTCAACCGCACTTCAAGTTTTACGGCCTCGTCAGGTTGGTATAATATGATTTCGTTTCCTGTCATAAAATGCTATTCGACACTTATCTCTTATAGCGAACTACTCTAATTTTTTGAGTAGTTGATTATTAGTGTTCCTTTCCTTCTAACTTGTAAGAAATCCTTACAAGTCGGATTTATTTTTACTTATATAAACTCAACCTCCGTCGTCAATGTGCGGACACCGTCGCATTTGAGTTCAGGTGTGTTGATTCTGATATCGCAATCTACAACAAATATGTTTCCCTCTTTCGAGCGGATTACATTTTCATCGTGCAAGTCGCTCAAATAAATTTCAGGCGTGGCGTATGTCCAGTTTTTGGGATTTATAAGTTTGAAGCCAAGTTTTTGAGCGAACACTGAAATGTCGGCATCGCTCATCTGCGAGCCTTGAATGTGTTGTTGTTCAACAATAATTTGAAATCGCCCGTCGCTAAAACGGCCAAAACCTACTACAGTCATTTTGGTTTCGGGGAAAAAAGCATTGTGAAGGCTTATTCGGTCCAAAGCAAGAATTGGTTGGATATAATAATCCAGTCCAATGGCTTTAATCAGATTGCACCCCAATTTGAATACGTGCGCCTCGCCGCCTTCGGCAATCTGTTCGCCCAATTCGGCGGTAAGTTTTTTCTCGGCTTCGTCGTACCAACAGCCAACCTTACGCGCCCAGCGTTCTATAATTGTTTCCTGCGCCTTTCCTCGTTCGCATTCTTCTTTGAAGTCGAGTGCCGCCCCAATTCTTCCACTTGTTGCAACATTTGCTCCCGCGAGTATGGATGCAATGACATTTGTTGCGCCTCCCTCTGCGCAGCCATACTGTTCTTCCGATGAAAATCGTTGATAAACAAGCCGTTTTGAAATAAATTGCTCTGCATACGATTCAAGTTTTGCAAGACCATTGGCCGTGAAACCACCTTTAATGATTGAATTAATATCCGCCCAAAAGTCTTGGTTGTTCATATTTATACGCTTTGATTTATAATACGTTATGTTCGTTTGCTAAACCACCTCAATTATACTCAAAATATCAAAACAACCTACTATGGGCAAAAAAAGGCCCGCAACTTTCGCACGAGCCCGTGAAAACTGAAATATTAACCTCATTTCAATGCCAAGGCGATTCTTTCCACCGCCTCGCGCAAAACACAACGCGGCGTGGCCACGTTGAGCCGCATAAAACCTTCGCCGCCAGGGCCGAACATTGCACCGTCGTTCAGGGCAAGGCGGGCGCGGTTGACGAAAAGGTCGGTCAGTTGGGCGTGGCTCAAACCTAACGGGCGGCAGTCGAGCCAGACAAGGAACGATGCCTGCGGACGCAACGGTTTGATTTTCGGCAGATTATCGCGGAAGAAATCCTCAACAAAACGGATGTTGCCCTCAACGTAGTCGAGCATTTGGCGGCGCCACTCTTCGCCTTGCGTGAAGGCGGCAATGGTGGCAATGGGCGCGAACAGCGTTGGCTCGTCGAACTCATTGGCAGCCAGCCATTTGAACAGCGGACGGCGAAGGTCGGCATTTGGCACAATGGCGTACGAACTCACAATGCCAGCAATGTTGAACGTTTTCGACGGCGCGCCAAGCGTGATGCTGCAACGCGCGGCGGCTTCCGACACGGTGGCAAACGGAATGTGCTTGTGGCCGAAAAGGGCAAGGTCGCAGTGAATCTCGTCGCTGATGACGACGACGTTGTTGCGGTCGCAGATGTCGGCCACGCGCTCAAGCGTTTCGCGGTCCCAGACAATGCCGCCAGGGTTGTGCGGATTGCTCATTATCAGCATTCGCGCGTGCGGGTCAGCGGCCTGACGCTCAAGTAGTTCCAAGTCCATACGGTAGCCAGTGAGCGTGCCGTTGGCGGTTATCGCGCAAAGCGGATTGTTCACCACCTCGCGGCCGTTGCCGAGCGTGGTCAGGCGGAACGGGTGATAGACGGGCGGCTGAATGATTATGCGGTCGCCAGGATTGGTGAAAACATTGATAGCCATACCGATACCCTTCACCACACCAGGCACAAACGTCAGCCAGTCGCGCTCAACAGCCCATTGGTGGTGGTCGAAAATCCAGCGCTGAATGGCGGTCCAGAACTCGTCGGGCGTGGCGGTGTAGCCGTAAATGGGGTGCTCAACGCGGCGGCGCAGAGCGTCAACCACAAAAGGCGGCGTGGCAAAATCCATATCGGCCACCCAAAGCGGCAGCAAATCGGCACGGCCGTAACGGCGTTGCAAAACGCAGTGCTTCAAGTCGTTGCTGCAAGAGCGGTCAATCACTTCGTCGAAATCGTATTTCATTCCAATGCTTGTTTAATGTCGGTAAAGTAACTCGTTTTTGGCCACAACTAAAACACCCGCTCTTTTTTATTGATTTTGCGGTGGAACCGAATGGCGTTCGGGCTTTTCCCCGCAGCCCGATTAACGGTTCTGACGCGGGCGGCGAGTTTGCGGAACCAGTTTTTGGGCACAAGGTCGCTCTGCCCAGGAACGCTGCCGTTTTGGTCGAGAGCGCGCAGGCGGACGAGCGTTGCAAAGGCCGATTGAGCCACGTCGATACACGACTGCCCAGGGCCCGCAATGCCGTAAAGGTGGCTCGACGCCGTTGCAACCGTAGCGTCAAGAACCGCCGAATCTTCGTCGGCAGTTGACCGTAACCGCCTGTAAACCACGTATAAATGTCGCTTATCGGTATTGATTTTGTTGGCAATGCGAATGGCTTGACGCAGATTACCAACCACCGCGCCCGACTTGTCGGTGACCAGAACGCCCCTGTCGGGATTGCTGTTCGGGCCCCACGGCATCGGCATTCCAGCCGCCCCGTTTATCGACACATAGCGCCAGCCCTGCTGCTCGTTGCCCACCATAACGGCAATGTGGCCGTTGCCAAAAGCCGCCTTTCGGTCAAGGACAAAGACAACGTCGCAACGCGCGGCGCAGTCGGCCCACAATACGATTGCAAACAGAATGGCAAGATATTTCGGGCGGCACGCTTTCACTCTTCGAATCGGCTTTTAATGCTTTGTAAGTGCCTGAACGACATCGTTATACAAATCGTCGACCGATTCCATTCCAATGCTCAAGCGGATAGTGGTGTCGTTGACGTTCATTGCGCGGCGCTGCGAGCCTGCAAAAGCGCCGAAGATTGTCGAAGCGGGGTGAATGGCCAGCGACTTGCTGTCGAAAAGATTCGTGGCGCGGCTGATAAGTTGCAGATTATCAATAAAATCGAAGCATCGTTGCTTATCTTCCAAATCAATGGTGAACATTGCGCCGTAGGTGCCGCCAAACTGCTCTGTGGCAAGTTGGTGGAACTTGTTGTCGGTCAAGCCGATATGGTTGACACCCTTGATTTCGGGCACCTGCCGCAGCCGACGGGCGAGTTCCAAGGCGTTGTCGGCCTGAACACGATAGCGAAGGTCGAGCGTCTCGAGTCCGTTGGTCTGCATAAAAGCCACCTGCGGCGTCATATAACTGCCTATGTTATAGAGCAATTCGAACTTTAAGGTGCGATAGAGCTGCGGGAAATGCCCGTAGTCAATCACAAGTCCGCCAAGCGACGTGGCGCCGCCCGAAATGTATTTTGTGCTCGAAAGTACTTCAATATCAACACCTAACGCCGACGCGCTGAACTGCGTGAACGGAATTATGGTGGTGTCGGCCACAAGCGGCACGTTGTGTTGGTGCGCCGCCGAAGCCAGCATCCGAAGGTCGGCCACTTCGAGTTGCGGGTTGGTGATAATCTCAAGAAAAACGCACGCCGTATTGTCGTCGATAGCGTTGGCAACTGCTTCGCAATCAAGCAAATCGATAAACCGAGTTTCAACCCCGAAGCGTCCCAGCGTGTTCTTGAACAGCGACACGGTGTTGCCGAACAAGTGCGCCGACGTGACAATATTTTTCCCGCTTGCGGCCAGCGCCAACAGCGTGCAACTGATTGCCGCCATTCCCGAGTTGAACGCGAAAACGCTCTGCGCCCCGCTCAACTCGCGCACTCGCTCTTCGAAGAAGGTGACCGTTGGGTTTGTCACGCGCGAGTAGGTTGGCGCGCTCGAACGGCCCGCAAAAGCGTCGGCCATTGCCTTTGCCGTCGGGAAACCGAACGCCGCCGAGTGATAAACAGGCATATTGAGCGCCCCGTAAGCGTCGGGGCTCATCGGCTTCGTATGAACTGTATTTGTTTGTTTATCCATAACTTACAATAATTTTAATCGTAGTAATCCCATTTTTCTGACGGCGCAAAAATACAAAACTTTCATATCAACCTATCAATTTGGTATGTTATTCTTGAAAAATTATGGATAGACGGTTTGAGCGGATAAAAAACGGAAAGGACGAAAGCCCAGAATGGGCGGCATAACACAGGCAGGGGTGTAAACCCCTGTGTAAATGGTATTAATACCACATCGGGAACCCCGAAGGGGTGGCACGTTTTTTTGAACGGAGTTTTTAATTTCGTGCAGACGTCACTGATTTTCTAACCACGGAACGCACGAAAAACACGGAATGGGCAACCTGAAGGTTGCTTTTTGAACGCGAAAGACAACACTATGATTGCGTTTCTTTCCCTGTTTTTAAGAATTCTTGTAAACCACTTATTACCTGTTTCTTTACGGCACTAATGTAACTATCCATAAAATCGTAATCCATTGAACCATCAGCTGTTATCGGCAAAACAAAAGTGTCATTTTGTATTTTGGCTTTAGAAATAGAATCACCCCAATTGTATTTTGGTTTTAATGATTTATACAATGACGCCACCAAGAATAATTGTATGTTTTCTTTTCTTGCTTGTTGTTCCTTTGCGCAAAGCACTAAATTGTGGCTATCATTTGAAAAGAATGCGTTTGGCTGATAAGTGATAACAAGTGTTTTACCTCCAATCATTATGCTATTCCCTGATTCTTTCATATCATCCTTATAATCAATGTATGATACAATCGAATTATTGCCTTCGCTTGCAGTTACATAAGGAGTTTTCCCACTATCAAAAACAACATCGCTTTTCAAAATGTTATGACTGTTTGTAACGTCAAAAAAGTCAACGATTTTGACAGATTTACTGCAAATTGTGCCATTAGCAATTTTGTTTATTGTATCGTGTTCTTTGAATGTTAATGAGCAATCTCCCAATCCCGAACATTGTAAATATGCCTTAAGTTCTTGTATGTGGTTATTCTTAATATTGTGTATACAAGACTCCATATACGCAATGTCAATTGAACCATATCTATTTATTGGCATTTCAATGGTCTGCTGTCGAATTTTTCCCCAGCTACACATATTGTTGTAAGAGAATTGTCGCTTAAGAAAATGCAATTTAGCAATCATATATAGGCCAACTTCCTCATTCATACATATTTTATCTGTGGGGCTTAATGAAAATACACGTGCGTGTGTGACCATTTTATATGATTGTCGCTGATAGTAAGAATTACCGAACATATCAACAGTGATTGTATTTGCAGAAAACACTTGTGCAGGTACGTCAGTTTTTCCAACTATTCCATTGTTACTTTCTCCAGAACTAACAACACAGGCTCCTTTTCCATTCAAATGGATTTTTTGTATATCGAAATCACCATTTGCCGATTCAAAAAGCTCTTCAATTTTAAAGCCTTTATAACCGCCCTCGCTTTGCGGCATTAAGCGAGGGCTACTGTTTTTCCCAGGCTGTCCTCCTGCTTAATGATTTCAGAAACACGCCAAGCGAGATATTCTTTCACTACTTTTCCAAAATCATCTAACGTCGGGTTTGTGTTGTTTTTTTGGTGTTGGTTATATGTCCAATCATTTCCTTCAAGAGTTATGTAGTCTTCAATATAATCGTTTGTATAATAATTTAAATTACAATCGTTTACACCTCGACCATATTTTACCAATTTAGCTACTTCTACATATCTTTCTTTTGCATTATCAGTGTCTCTTAAATTCACGCTTTGTGAAGAATGGCGTCGGTTCATACGACTATAACCATCTTCGGAAAAGTTTATAAATTTTACGACATCTTGAACATTATGCGGTCTGCCAACTTCGAAAACATATATGGCCGTTTGCACACTTGACTTACCTATAAATAAGTCTATTGGCATTTTAATTGAAGCGAGCAAAGTGTTATGTTTCAATATGTTTTTGGTATATGGCAACCCTTGTGTGCTACCAGCGTTTTCTTGTATAAGTACCGCTGCACGACCGCCGTGGTGCATCATTTCCAGCGCTCGCTCCACAAACACAAAACCTTTTCCGTCAGCCGAATATGGAGGATTCAACAAGAACACATTCGCAGGGAATTCTTTGCCTTTTTGTTCTCCTTGCTCATATTTACCATTAAAATCAACCAACGAATCACCGTGAATAATGTTAGCCGACCCGTCTTTCATCAAAATCATATTTAACACAGCGAGCAAATAAATATCTGCAAGTTTTTCAATACCAAGCAATTGCTCCATTTTAATATGATTGATTTTTCTTTGCCGTTCTTGCGGGCTTTCAATAGTGGCGTTTGCATCCGCAATCATTTGGTGCATAGACGAAATAAGGAATCCTGCCGAGCCTGTTGCAAAATCCCACACGTAACTATCTTTGTTTACTTGACAGAGCCGAGCCATAAGTTCTGTAACAAAACGCGGTGTAAGAACAACATCGTTTTCGGCTCCATCAGGAACATCAACCCAAGCATTCAGCACATTAAACAACCTTCCCGTAAAATCAAGATTGTGCAATTCTCCAGTAAGGAACGGTATGATTTCTGCTTGTATATCTGCATAAAGTGTGCGCAATCTGCTCTCGCCGTTTATTGGCCGTTCCAATTGTGAGTGTTCAAATACGACCGACAGAATATTGCGTATCATATCTATTTTTTCCTTCGGAAGATTCTTGTTTTTGAGATACGATTTTATTCTGCTCATAATAACTGCACCATCGTTATTCTCCTCGTCAGTATTTCCTTGCAACTCTTCGACTTGCAAAGGTTTAACTTTAAATACATCACCATCTTTCACACCCAACCCCGCCATTATTAGACCTGTAACAAGTTGCACTCTTTGATTGACAACGATTTTCAATTCATCGTGCATTTTTTGATTTAGGTCTTTGAGTTTGCGTTCAATATCATCCTCTAATTTTGACTTTTCCTGTTCTATTTCTTCATCAGTCAATCCTATATGTGCAATACGGTCAAATAGTTCGGTGGTGTGTGTTGGTTGCAGAAAAGAAAGGTCGGGATAGTTTCCAACTAATTTCGGTACAAATAGGTTTTCTTTGCTAATGTACCATACACTCACTTCGTATTGCACTGTATCTGTGGCCGTTTCATAGCCGTTTACACCGACAGCAAGAACCTCATTGTATGATTTACTGTATTTCAGTATAGCATTGGCATAGTGTACTGCACCATTGACTGCATACTTCACAATGTTTCCGTACGCAGGTTCATTCTTTTTTGTCAAATTATCAGGTGTGTTTGTGTCGGGGTTAAGTTTGATAAGGGCATCTTTTGAACCTTTAACCTCAATCATTACAGGAATATACTTGCCTTGTGGTGTTTGTAGCAAGTATTTAATATCGGGATAGTTATTGCCAGTGCCTCCTGACTTTGACGGTGCTTTTCGTAGTGCATCGTCAATTTCAGTGTTTATACTTGCCGTTTTGGTGAAATATGAACCTTTTGCAAAGTGTCCTTTTGCCCAATCTTCTACTATTTCTTCAATGCTTCTTGCCATTTTGTTCAAGTTTTTGAGAACTCTCTGCCCAAACTCTCAAAACAGACAAAAAGAAAAGCGTGAACCCATTTCGTTTTAATTGCCTATTTAGATTTTGCAGGCTCCGCCAAGAACCATCGACGATAAATAAGCACGAAATCATCCACGCCAAAAGGCGTGAACTTTCGTTCGCTTATTCTCTCGTCCCTATAATCAAATAGGAAATGCTTTAAATTGGCGGATTTTGCAAAATCGAGAATAAGGACTTAAAGTCCAAATTAACAATATGTTAGTTTAAAATTTGCTCTTATAAAATTCGTTTTAAATGAAACATCAATTTTAGTCCTTCGCACAAAGCGCAAAGGCTTTTCAAATGTAGAGATTTTTGGAAATGAAAATTGGTGAAACAACCGAATTTAATGCACTTTGCTCAAAAGCGTGTTGGTGTCAATCTCCATTCGGTTGAAGGCGAACCACCGTTTGCCCAAATCTTTCAACGAAGCGCCAATATGGTAAACCACGTCGTCGATACAGAGAAAACGGTCGTGCGAGTTGTCGAAAGCGGTTATTGTAATTGGCTTGTATTGAGCGTTGTGCCGTTGAAGGTCGAGTGTGAGTTGCTGCGATATGTTGCGGGTGAATATCTCGGCCACAACGCCTTGTTGGCGCTTGTCGAGCAAGGTGAGAACAGTGTCGTCAACATAATTGTCAAACAACAAAATACGCCTTTTTGCCGCACGAATCAAATCGCTCACAAATGTGTATGCGTCAAATATTTGGCCATCGAAGAATATGCCTTGCAATGGTGGCAGCGACGTGCGGACAAAGAAATCTATCTTTTCTTCGGTTCGGCCAACTCGCTGTTCCAACCGTTCGAGCCGTTGGTTTATAGAATAACCGCGAAGCAAATATTCTTTCAGCACGCTATTGGCCCATTTGCGAAACATAGTCGCATTAACACTATTTACACGATAACCTACAGAAAGAATGGCATCAAGATTGTAAAATTTGGTGTTGTATATCTTCCCGTCGGCGGCAGTATATTCCAAAATGGAATAAACTGAATCTTCGTCCAATTCGCCACTTTTAAAAATGTTGATAAGGTGCTTCGAAATGGCGGGTTGCTTTACTCCGAACAGCATAGCTATCTGCGATTGTGTCAGCCAAACAGACTCGTTTGCCATCCTGACTTCCAAGTGAATGGTGTCGTTAGGCTGATATAACACTATCTCATTATCTTCTAAATGTCTGCTGTTCATTGTCTTGAATGCCCGAAATATGCCTGTAACTGCCGCAAGCACAAAAATGCCTCTAACGGCTAACGACAAATGTAGAGTTTTTTGGAAATTTTGCGGTCGAAAATTTCGGGGTGGGCAAAAAAATGAGCATTGCGTTGGTGGTGTGTCACCCCTTCGGGGTTCTGCTATTGTCGCGACATTATCCCGTGGGTTTACACCCACGGCTATGTTATTTCACCCCTTCGGGGTTCTTACTTTTTTTGCGTCATTATCAGGGGTTTACACCCCTGCCTGTGATATTTCACCCCTTCGGGGTTCATTAATTACTGCCGCAAGTGCATAAACAATCACAAACGGCAATGACAAATATAAAGATTTTGGTGCATAAACAACCGTTCTAAATACGGCTTTCAAATCGTTAAAACCTACACCACGGTCTTCCACCAAACCATCCACCACCATTCCATTATCGCATTTGGCACTAAAGACAATTATTCCAATCAACAAACATTCATTGGAAAATATTTCTACAGCACCAACCAAAATCGCCAATTTCCGCTATAAAATTCTAAAATCGCCTTCTTTGCGAAAATAACCCACCAATATAGTAGGTTGGTATTATTTTATGCTTACATTTGCACCGTCATTACAAACAGAAAGGACTGAAAATGGCGAAAGTTGCAAGCAATATTACGGAACTGATAGGCCGCACGCCGCTTCTGGAACTGTCGAAGATTGAGGCGGAACAGAAAACGAAGGCGCAGATTGTGGCGAAACTCGAATTTCTGAACCCTGGACGCAGCGCGAAGGACCGCGT
>JAFZKK010000127.1 GCA_017551905.1 Salinivirgaceae bacterium | reverse complement strand
TCTGTAACCATTATCTGATTTATCTGTATTTTCTTGGTCAATAGCTAATGTTGGCTTATCAGAAGATGTTGTTACCACAGCGCCAGCCAGCGGAGTGCTGTCGGCGGCCATAACCTTGCCCGATATGGCGACATTTGCATCGGTAACGACCACTTTTACTTCGGCCATTCCTGCATCGTGCCAAAAATCGATATTGTATGTTTTGCCAATTTTGAACCGAGCCGGTGTTGTCACATAGAGGCCGTAGTGTGTATAAGAGCTACTTGAGCTAAGAGTGACCGCACTGTCGCAGTAAGGGGCGACAATCGAGCCGTCGGCATATTCATAATAAAATTCATACTCGCCAGGCTCAAGTGTAACAGCCTCGGCCAGTTTGTATTGCAAGTTGCCGCCTTCGGTTTTGACCATGTTCAATTTCTGTTCAACCAGATTGTCAACATCTTTGACATACAAGTATTTAGGTGATGACTGGATGTTAGCGGCATCCTTGACATCGGGCTGTGCAATCAAAATGTCAATATCATTGTTGTATGTAGTTGTTGTGAACCAACCGTTTGACGAGCCGCCCCATCCGTAATCGACATGGTACTCAGTTCCATTGAAGCCGTCAATCATAAAAGAGTGGGCGCCGCCGTCGTCAGACTCGCCACTGATTATTATCGGCATGCCTTTCTTAATAGCTTTTTCGATGTAAGCGCTGTCGTCCAAATCTTTAATGTGGTATCTTTCGCCTTTATAACCGAAAATATCTGTCATAGCCGCAAACTGTTTGCTATCGTAAGTTGAGGTTGCCTTCAATCCGAATAGAGCTTTTTGTGCGAATGCTACACCCAGAAAGAATTTTGCTAACTCAGCATTATCGGTGCTAATCTTGCCAAAATCAGGAGTGTATGAGTATTTGTAAGTGTATTTAGTGCTGTCCAATGATGTGAAGTATGGCGACTCAATGGTGTCGGTCGCAGTTATGTCGCTACGCATCTCGTTTTCGCCTTCAACATTAATCGGCTTACAGTATTTGAAGTAATACAGAAGTTGTGACGAAGATACTGTGGAACAGCCGGCTAGCGTGCGATTGCCGTTGACGGTAGGGAATATATCATTGTATGGCGAACGTTGGTTCCACGCCGTGCGCAACAGCGGGCCGTAAACCACAGTATCGCCTTTGCTTGCGCTCCTACGGACGGCTTTTTTGGGAGCCGTGGCGTAGTTTTCGAGCATAAACTCAAAAGCGGGCGGCAGGTTGTCGATGTCCAAAATGCCGTCGCCATGTCCTAATACATAGTCGCCTGAAATAATTTGCCAACCGTCGGGGTATTGAATCACCTTGACATCGCGGTTGATGTACACAGTTTGCTGCGCGAAAGCGTTAATGCTGAAAAACGCGAAAAACAGAAACGCAGCCAATCGGAATTGTCGTTTTGCATTCATAATCAGTACTTTTTAATTAACAAATAGTTGCAAATAGTTGAACAAATATAACAAACAATTGTTTGCAAAACCGCATCGCATAAAAAAACTTTGGATGTTGCCATTTTGAAAGAGATGTGTTTCTTTTGCCAAATAGATAATTAATACAATATGGAAACAATTGCAAAATCACTACGCGATTCGAAAGCTGCCCGTTGGACGGCTCTCACAATAGTGTCGTTCACAATGATGTTCGGCTATTTTTTCACCGATGTTATGTCGCCGCTTGAGCCGTTGCTCACGTTGGCAAAAGAGCAAGGCGGATTGGGCTGGACAAGCGACGAATATGGCTTTTTCTCAGGCTCTTACGGCTTTTTTAACGTCTTTTTGCTGATGCTGTTTTTCGGCGGAATCATTCTCGATAAGTTCGGAATCCGCTTTACGGGCGTGTTGAGCACAGTGCTGATGTTTGCCGGTGCGCTCATCAAATGGTATGCTGTAGGGCATGATTTTGGCGGCGAGCTGTTTGGCTACAAGATGCAGGTTATTTGGGCTTGCCTTGGATTCGCCACTTTCGGTGTCGGCTGTGAGATTGCCGGAATCACCGTCAGCAAGGTCATTGTTCGTTGGTTTACGGGCTACGAGTTGGCTCTGGCCATGGGTTTGCAGGTTGCGCTGGCGCGTATAGGAACGGCCGGTGCGTTGTCGTTTGCGCTGCCTTTTGCGCAAAAGATGGGCGGTGCGTCGTCGGCTGTGGGCTTGGGTGCGGCAATGCTCTGCATCGGAATGATTGCATTCATCGTCTATACCGTTATGGATAAGAAACTCGACGCTTCGTGCGCTGTAAGCGAAACGGCTGACGATGAGGGCTTTAAACTGTCCGACATTAAGGTTGTGTTCACCAGCAAGGGCTTCTGGCTTATCGCAACACTCTGCCTGATGTTCTATGCCGGTGTGTTCCCGTTCCTGAAATTTGCCACCAAACTGATGATTTCGAAATATGGTGTGTCGGAGAATATTGCAGGCCTGATACCGGCCATGCTGCCGTTCGGCACAATCATCCTGACACCGCTTTTCGGCAGCCTCTACGACCGCATTGGAAAAGGCGCGACACTGATGATAATCGGTTCGGTGCTGATGACTTTTGTTCACATTGTCTTTGCGTTGCCAGGCATCGACGCTTGGTGGCTGGCAGTTGCCGTTATTGTAATTCTTGGCGTGGCGTTCGGTTTGGTGCCGTCGGCAATGTGGCCATCGGTTCCAAAAATTATACCGATGCAATTGCTCGGAACAGCCTATGCCTTAATATTTTACATTCAGAATATCGGTCTGTCGCTGGTGCCAATCCTAATCGGAAAAGTCAATGGCGTTAATACCGACAATGGTGTCACCAACTACACGCCCTCAATGTTGATTTTTGCGGCATTTGGCTTTGTGGCAATCCTTCTGGCCTTGATGCTCAAACGCGAAGACGCCCGCAAGGGGTATGGTCTTGAAAAACCGAATGTGGTGGGGTAAAGTGTTGATTGTCAATAATCCGGCAACAGAATAGGCGGCTTTTAAAATTCGTATTATGGCTAAAGTTTATAAAGGCGACTCTACGAGTTATAGCGACCAACTTTTCAGAATTGAAAACGGTCGAATCTATAAAGGTGACTCAACAAGTTATAGCGACCAGCTTATGCGGGTTGATAATGGTCGGGTATATAAAGGAGACTCAACGAGTTACAGCGACCAACTCCTCAGAATTGAAAACGGCAGAATCTATAAAGGCGACTCTACAAGTTATAGCGACCAACTTATGCGAGTTGATAATGGCAGGGTATATAAAGGCGACTCAACGAGTTACAGCGACCAACTTTTCAGAATTGAGAATGGCAGAATCTATAAAGGCGATTCTACGAGTTATTGCGACCAGTTAATGAGAATTGAAGGTCCCGTGACTTTGGCTGAATTGGTAGCTATCTTGTACGCTTACAAATATTTGTGATAGTAATCGGGGCAGTGTCGTTTGTGCGAAAAACTACCTGTCGATTTTCACGCCCAATGCGTTTGCAATCCTTTCTGCCGCAACATTTCCGTCTTTTATAAACGCGTGTAATCGGCTAATACCCAGCTCTTTTTGTGCTGATTCTTTCAGCCATTGGCAGGCGCGGCTGCCGATGCCGTGGTTCCAGAAGTCGGGGCCGAGCCAGAGCACAAGTTCGGCTTCGGAGCCGTTGATGTTGCGCAGCCCGATGTTGCCAATTACATCGCCGTAGTAGATTATTGCCAAGTTGTTGTTGCTCTGCAAGTTATCGGCCACCCACACAAGAGCGTCGTCGTAGGTGAAAGGCGAGGGGAACCATGCGGGCATTTGGGCGGCAATCAGCTTGTTGTTCGAGTAAAACGCCAGCGAGCCTTCGTCGCCGTCGCGGTATGGTCTGATAATCAGGTCGTTGCTTTCGTAGAACATTGCGCTATTCTTTCCCGACTATAACTGTTGCCAATCGGTCAAAATCGAAGTATTTGTTGGCTGTGGCTTGCAAATCTTTGGCCGTAATTGTTAGGATAGTGTTTTGCAAATCAGTATAATAACTCATATCGACATCGTATGCCACAGTCTTGTATATCTGGTCGAAACTGAGTAGCGGACCGTCAAATTGCTGTATCAGTTCGCCTGTCATATAGTTGCGCACAAGGTTCAGTTCCTCGTTGCTAATCGGCTCATCTTTAAGCCGTTGCATTTCCTTTTTTATCTCATCGACAACCTGCATGGCAAAGCCGGCTTTCACTTCGCTCGCAATGCGTAGCAATCCGGCTTGCTGGTACATCACAATGGTCGATGAAATGCCGTAGGTGTAGCCTTTTTCTTCGCGGATGTTCGACATCAGGCGCGAGCCAAAATAGCCGCCCAAAACGGTCAGTAGAATGTGCAGCTTATGATAGTCGGGGTGTTGCATTTTTATTGTGCTGCAACCCATGCGCAGGCTTGTCTGAACAGCCGTTTCTTTTGTGATTATCAATGGTTTGGTGCTTACCGTTTCGCCAATTTCGAAGTTGTCGGCAATCACTTTTTTGCCGGTTTTCATCTGTCCGATAGTCGATTCAATGGTTTTCATCACATCGTTGGTGATGTAACCGACAATTATCAGTTGGCAATTGTTTGAATTATAATGCTTTGAGTGAAAATCGCGTAGTGTGTCGACGGTCAGTTTGTCGAAGTCTGCCAGTTGTGCGGTCCGTGAGTATGGATGGTTTGCAAATGTCTGATTCAGAAGCGCTTCCTTGGCCAAAATCTTAGTGCTTTCGTGCTCCTCGGTCCACTTATATTTCTGATTTGCAACGGCTATCTTCAATTCCGATTCGGGGAAAATGCTCTCGCTTATTATCTCGCAAAACAGCGGCAGCAATTTGTCGGCGTATTTGTTGAGGCAGAAAAGGCTTATGTTGGCGTGGTCTGGGTTGCAATTTGTCTGAATTTCAGCACCATAGAAGTCAAAAGTGTCGACTATTTGCTGTGCAGTGTGGTTCCGAGTGCCGCAGGTCAGCATATTGTTGGTAAACGAGCCGACTAATTTTTGGTTCGAATACAGCGCTCCGGCATTGAAAGTCAAGTGGATATAGACAAACTCCTGCGAGCCGCCGCTCAATGCGCTGAATGGTATGCCGTTTCCTAAAAATCCTTTGTCAAGTTTCGGTATGCTGATGTTTGTAATTTGTTGTATTACAGGCGGATTCTTTCTGTTTAAAGTTTCCATTATTTGTCTTTTTGCGCTGATTTGTAATAAATTGTCGAACTGTTGCCAGCGGTGAACATCTCTTTTGCGGTTTTCTCAATGTCGTCGCGGCTAACGTTTTGATAGTTAATTATATCGGTGTTTACAAGATTGGCGTCGCCAAGCATTTCGTAGTAGGCAAGCGAAATGGCTTTGTTCAGCACGTTCACTTCCGAAAGCTCTTTGGTCATCTCTATTTTGTTCTTCACCTTTGTCAGTTCGTCTTCCGAAACAGGGTCTTTCCAGATGTTTTCTAACTCGTTGATAATACACTTGTTAGCCTCCTCAAACGATACGCCTTCGGCAGGAAAACCTTCGACAAAGAACAAACCCGGGTCGTTGCTCCCCAAAATATATGCGTTGATGTTTGTGAATTTATTTTGCTGTTTCACAAGTCGTTGCGTTAGTCTCGACGATTCGCCGTTCGACAATATGTCCGAAATTAGGTCGCTTGCATAGTAGTTTTTGCTCAGACGGTCGCCCATGTGGTAAGCCTTGTAGATTGCATTGAGCGGCACATTACGCTCAATTTCAAGCTCTTGCGGAATCATTTGCTTCGGTTCTGCGGGCAGCTCGTTTTTTACAGTGTTGCGGCGCGGAATGGGACCGAACCACTTCTCTGCCAACTCTTTAACTTGTTTCGTCTCGACATCGCCGGCCACCACCAGAATAGCGTTGTTAGGTGCATAGAAATTGAAATAGAAATCTTTGATTTCCTGCAATTTGGCGTATTCGATGTGCATCGTATTTTTGCCTATTGTCGGCCACATATAGGGGTGAACGTGATAGGCCAGCCGGTGCATAATCAGCCGCCAATCAGCGTAAGGCTTGTTCAGATATCGCTGGTTAAACTCCTCAATAACAACACCTTTTTGTATTTTGAGTTTCTCTTCGGAAAAGTCGAGTTCCAACATCCGGTCCGATTCCAGCCAAAACGCGGTTTCAATGTTCTGTTTGGGCAGCGTGATGTAATAATTGGTGTAGTCGCTTGTGGTGAAAGCGTTGTTTTCGCCACTTGCAAGCTGAATGTGTCGGTCGTAGTCGCTGATGTTTATCGAGCCTTCAAACATCAGATGCTCAAATAGATGCGCCAGTCCTGTGCGGTCGGGATTCTCGTTGCGCGACCCCACTTTATACAAGACGTTGAAAGCAACAATTGGTGTCGTTTTGTCTTGATGCACAATTACTTGCAGACCATTATCGAGTTCGAACTTATCAAAGTTTATCATACAAATATGTTTGTATGCAAAATTATCAAATAGACACATACCTTGTTCGGCATTAAGTGTCTTTCGTACATTTATTACATTGATTTTTCTCACAAAACCGAAGCCGATGATTTTGCAGTTGCGGTTATATTTGCCGAATGAAACGCATTTTGCTTGTCATATTTTCGGTTGCGCAGCTTTTGACGCTTGCCGGTGTTTGTTGTGGACAGACGCTGAAACTGCCTGAATTGAAGGCTGTTAGATGCTTGCCAACGCACCGTCAGCTTGCCGCTTTGGGTACGCCATCGAGCCGCGATGTCTTTGCTTTCCCAATTGCTTCCGATATTGAACTTTGCAATAGCGGACAATGGGATACTATTGACAATCAGCGTGTTTGGCGGCTTGCAATCAGCTCAGTAGGTGCCTATTCGCTGAATTTGCTTTTTACTGATTTTCAGATTCCGTGTGGCGCAGAATTGCTTTTGTTATCATCTGATTCACAACAAGTTGTGGCTCGATATACATCCGATGACAATTCGCCTTTTCTGCCAACCGTTCCCGTTCCCGGCGACATGGTTGTTGTTCAATACACCGAACCTCTTGACGCCGATTTCCGCGGAGAGTTTAGCATAACTCAGGTGGCGCACGATTTCCGTGGAGTTTTTGCGCGCAAAGGTGTCTCCTCCGTTGCCGATTGCCATATTGACGCTGACACCGAGTTTGCCGACGAGTGGCGCGATGAGCGGCGTGCGGTTTGCAAGATTCTTATTGGCGGCACCACGCTGTGCACTGGCGTATTGTTAAATACAACCGACGGCTCGTTTGCACCGTATGTCCTTACCGCCCGTCACTGCATCACCACTGAGAAACTGGCGCGCAACAGCATCTTCTATTTTAATTATGAATCGCCCGATTCTGTTGAAAACCAGTATGTTGTGGGCGCAAGTATAGTGGCGACAAAAGAGAATGACAATGGTTACCTCGATTTCGTTCTTCTGCGCCTTAATGGCACTATTCCCGACGATTTCAACGCCTATTATGTCGGCTGGGATTGTTCTGAAACACAGCCGGTTGGCGCGGTTTGCATTCACCACCCCGATGGTGATGTAACCAAGCTTGCCATTGATAACGACACTTTGCTGACGGCTTCGTACAGGCTGTTCGATGCCGAAACGTTTTGGAATGTTGAGGAGTGGGAGAGTGGCGCAACCGAGGTTGGCTCGTCGGGCGCGCCGTTGTTCAATTCGGAGCATCGTGTGGTGGGAATCCTTTCGGGCGGCAACTCGCAGTGCGGCTACCCGATGAACGATTTTTTTCAAAAATTCTCGGTTTGCTACAATCGCTATAAGTATGATTCACTGCAACTTGCACATTGGTTGAATCCATCAAGACAGAATATCACCAAACTCGACGGCTCTTACTCCATAAAGAGCGGTTTTTCGCAAAGCACACAGTCGTCCGATTGTTCCGTTTATCCGAATCCGGCACATTCAAAATTGTTTCTGTCGACTGAAAATGAGATTGTTGCGAAAGTTGAAATCAGCGATTTGGCAGGTGTGATTGTTCTGCAAAAAAAGAGTTTCGGATTGACTGAAATCGATGTGTCGGCGTTGCCACTGGGTGTTTTTGTCTGCCGCATCGTTTTTGTCAGTGGAAATGATTATAAATGTTTGATAATTAAAGAATAAGCAATGATAAAAGGTGTCATTTTCGATTTCAACGGAACCATGTTCCTCGACTCGCCGCTGCATGAGCGCGCATGGATTGAAATGGCTCAGAAAATCCGTCGCAAGCCGTTGGGCGTTGAGGAGTTTTATCAGAATCTGCAAGGACGGACCAATCTGCAAATAATAACCTATCTACTTGGCCGTCAGCCTTCTGATGAGGAGTTGCGGCAGATAACTGAGGAGAAAGAGCTACTTTACCGCACTCGCTGTTCGGCTCCCGACGGGCTGCACACGCTGGCGCCTGGAGTTGAGACGTTTTTGGACAATCTGAAGCCAACCGGCATTCCGTTCACCATTGCTACAGGCTCCTATCTGCCTAATGTTCAGTTCTATTTCAGCCATCTGCATCTCGAAAAATGGTTCCGCTTTGAGAATGTCATTTATGACGATGGCACCTATCCCGGCAAGCCTTCGCCCGACATTTTTCTGAAAGCTGCCGCAAAACTGAATGTGCAACCGGCTGATTGTCTGGTTTTTGAAGACTCGTATGCCGGTATTCGCTCGGCGGTGTCGGCGGGTATTGGGCGCATTGTTACAGTCGAGCCCTCGCTTGACGCCGAAAAAGTGGCGCAGATAGGCAGTGTTTATGTCATGAAGCCGGGTTTTACCGCCGTCGGCATCGACATTCTGCAATAATCAGCGTTTCGCTTTGCGCCTTGTTGATATTAAGTTGATTAAAAGGATTGGGCGGCGTTTGCCGACAAAAGGTCGGTGGCTATATTTGTAAAAACGAGTGGAAATGCAGAGACAAGACCCCAAGTTGCGGCGCACACACAAGATTACCATAATGCTTAACGACTACGAAGCTGCAGCGTTCGACAGATTTTGCAAGCGTTACAAGGTGGCCAATCGTGCGAAAATTGTGCGCGAGGCCATTATCAGTAAGGTTCATGCCGATATTGACCGTAACTATCCGACACTTTTCGACCAAGCGGAACTCGACAAACTCTAAAATCGATGCCGGTTGTTTGTGTCTGAAAATGGTTATTTTTAAACCGATAAAACATTCTAATTATGGCGAATTTCTCTGATTTGGTTCAAATGCGGTATTCGTGCCGCAATTATCTTCCGACAAAAATTGACAATTCATTAATAGCGCAAGTGCTTGAAACAGCGCATTTTGCACCATCGGCGACTAATGCGCAGCCGTGGCGGGTGCTGGTGTTGAACACTCCCGAGAGCCTTGCCAAGGCGCGTCAGGCCTACAATCGCGAATGGTTTGCCACGGCGCCGGCGGTTTTGCTCATCTGCGCCCAGACTGACAAGGCCTGGACCCGTGCCGACGGCAAGAACCACGCCGACATCGATATCGCTATTCTTGCCGACCACATCACGCTTGCCGCCGCCGATATGGGGCTTGCCACATGCTGGGTTTGCAATTTTGACGCGAAACTGATTTCGGAGCTTTTCAACCTCGACAGTAACTGCAAACCATTGGTTCTGTTGCCGATAGGCGTTCCGGCAACGGATGAGATTCCGCCCAAAAAGCGCCTCGCCCTTGACGATTTTGTAACTTATATCTGATTGATATGCGCGAATTTGAACTAAAACCGATGCCCGACGGCTCGGAGCCTTTTATCGAACTGAACAAACTTATTAAGTTGCTGCGTATCAGCGAGAGCGGGGCGCAGGCCAATCAGTTTGTCGAGGACGGCATTGTTAAACTGAACGGACAGACCGAGAGCCGCAAGCGCGCCAAGTTGCGTCACGGCGATGTTGTCGAGGTTCTGGGAAATGTGATAAAGATTGTGTAAGTTTGAAACGAATTTTTGTTTCGGCATAAAAATTATTCGTTATGAAAACCTCTAAACTGAACAGTATCATCGTTTTAGCCGCTGCGATGTTTGCGGCGTGCGCCGAACAGGCCGATATTGATATGCACACAACTATCAATAGCGACGGAAGTTGCACTCGCACAGTGAGTTACAATAGTGTGATGTCGAAAGAGATGCGCGATTCGCTATGGACCGACAGCACAAAACGTAAGGCGCAACCTGTTCCTGAATGTCTGGAAATCAAAGGTTTCAGCTATCAGCTTACCACAGTTGGCAATGGCGACAAGGTGACAACCACCATGGACCATCGTTATGATAATGTGGCGCAAATGACTGAGGATATGCCGTTGCAGCTCAACGGACAGCAATTGCAAGCCAAATCGACATTTGAGAAGCGTTTCCGCTGGTTTTACACCGACTACACTTTTACTGAGGTTTTTGCTTGTATATCAGACAATTTCAAGTTGCCAGTTACCGATTATGCCGATGAGGAGATTGTCGGTTTTTGGTTTACCGGATACCCGAATCTTTTGGAAGGACTCAGTGGGGCAGAGGCTGCCGATGAAATCAACCGCATTGAGCCTTCTATCAGCAAGTGGCTGCAAGACAATATTTTCCAGTTGAATTTCGAGTTCATTGTTAACCATTACGATTCTATTGTAAATCCGCCTGTCAGCTTGTCGCAGTTTGTTGAGCGCAGGAGCGAGCTTGAGGAATATATTCTGCAGTCGGGCGACATCTTGCTCGCCGACCACCGCAAGCTCTTCAAAGATTTTTTCCATTCCGATGCCTTTGCAGTCTTCTTTACCGAGACGCCATCGGGAAAGGAATTGGAACGTGCGAATGTTAAGTTGCTGAATATATTCAATTTATCGGCATCATATACGATTACAATGCCAGGTCGGATTATTGATGCCGGAACGGGCTATTGCCAGAACGACACTGTTTTCTACCAGTTGACGGGCGAGCGGCTCATTCCGCACGATTACACCATTACGGCCACCTCGCGAGATGTCAACACTTGGCCGATTATTGTTACGATGCTTGCGAGCATAGTACTGACTGTTTTTTCGATAAGAAGAAAGAAATGACTGGCTTTTAAACTTGGTGAAAATGAGAAGATTAACTTTGTTATTTGCAATTTGTCTTGCGTTTTGCGGATGTAAGCAAAAACCAGTTGACGGCGCACAACTTTTGAAGATTCTTAACGATGAGAACCTCTCGCTTGTTGTCAGCAACAATGACAGCATCAGCCGTCACGCCAGTCCGCGCGTTGATGACCTTATGCGGCTTGTGACTACCGAACCTGAGCGCTTGAAAGGTGCTGTTGTGGCCGACAAAAAAGTGGGCAATGCGGCAGCTTCGCTTCTTGCACTTGGCGGTGTAAGCGAAGTTCACACCAACTACACCACACCATCGGCCAAACGCATTCTTGCGCAAGCTGGCGTCAAACTTGTATATGCCAGCGAAGGCGATTTTATTTTCAACAACGACAGTACCGGCCAGTGTCCGATGGACTCAACTCTCAACGGCATTGCTGACCATAATGAAGGTTTTGCTCGGCTGAAAGAGTTTTTCTACAATAAGTAATAGTTTGCATTATTAGCACTAATTCTTTTAGACAGCCGGATTGTTAGCAATCTCAATCTATCCCGCTGTCCTTCAATTCCAGTTTGTAACAAACACATTCCGCATCGCGGTAGAACTCGGTGGCACCCCAGCGTTGCCAGTATTGGTGGGTTTTCAGGCGGTGCAAAACGGGAATGAAAAGAAAATCGTAGCTAGCTTTCAGTTCGGGCATAATCGATATTAACATATTGTAGTTCAAGCGCGTGCCGCGATATTGTTCGGCAACGATGAACGAGAAAACGGCGGTGTAGCGGCGTGAGTTGAGCGAGGCAAGCACGTCGGGGGCGTCAGTGGCAATTTGCGGCACTTCCTCTTGAATGCGGTAGTCGCTCATATTCAGTAGGCCGATAGCCTGTCCGTCGGTATCCAAAGCCTTGACACTCAATGGCCAATTGAAGTGCAGAGTTTGCACCCATTGCTCAACCTCGTCGCGACTGAAACCATATTGCCGCACCATCCAATCGATTGTTAAGGGCGCGTCGTCGGCAGTCATCCGCTCTAAAGTGTACGCTTTGCGAATGGTTATTGCATTGTAAGTCAGCAATATTTCGGGATGGTACGACAGTTTCGACTTGCGAAGGCCCTCAATGCCCATATCCTCCTCGCGGTTCAGGTAAACGAATTGCTCGGGCAAATGCTCGGCAAATTGCTGATTGATAATGGCAAAGGCACCCTCAACACAGCGGTCGGCTTTCTCAACGCAGACATCGAAAGTGTCGGTGGTGACGGCCGCTCCGTAGGTGAACGCCATCATTCGACCGTCGGCAAAAATGCAGCCACCAGTCATCCCGAGCGCGTCCCAGTTGGCAAAAACCGTCTCCATCACGCGCTGCTCGGCGGCAATGGTTCCGCCGTTTGCCTCTTTCTCCTCGCGCCAAAGAGCCGAAAGGCGGCGGCACTCGTCGAAAAGTTCGGGCGTGAGCGGACGATACTCAAAATCGGGGTGCTCGGCACGGAATCGGTTGACGTGGTTGCGCTTAGCCTGATAGGCACCGCCCCGAAGCGTGGCGAGGTGGTCGCGGCGGTAGATATAGTCGTATTGGTTGCGGCAAGGTTTGGTCTCAACCATAAATTGCGATAACTGACTGATAGCCAGTGCTTGTGAGTCTTCAAGTCCGAGCAACAACAGACGGCCATCGCAGTCATCAAGCAAGGCTGATATCAGTTCGGGTTGCAAATCGCTCGCCGTGCACACCATATAGGCGCGGTCGCCCTCGAAGGTGAAGCGCAGCACCACGGTTTCGGGCAACACGCACACCTCGGTGTGGAACCAGAACTGCCATCCCACAAGGTTGGCGAAGTCGTAGTTGCAGTTGCGCCGCCCTGCGTTGAGCGTCACCGCCTGCACCGCCTCGCGGTCGGAAATTGTCAGTTGGTGGAAGGTCAGCATAAAACCATTTCCATAGTTGTTTTCTGCACTTGCATTCCCATATTTTTGTAGAATGACAGTGCAGCGTCGTTGCCAGTCCAGACGTTTAACGTAACGTTATGACAACCAATGGTTTTGGCGTAGTTGAGCACGTGGTCGAACAGCGATTTTCCAACGTGCCGTCCGCGAGCGTTCTCGTCAACGCAAATGTCGTCGATATAGAGCGTTTTTGCGTCTTGCAGTAGGATATTATTCTGTATTTCAGTTATTTGACAGAAGGCGTAACCCAACACACCGTTGTCGTCGAAAACAAATATCGGTCGGCTATCGTCGGCGAGTAGCTTGCAGAGTTCCTGCTCGTTATACTTGGTGGTGTGTGGCTTGAACAAGTCGGGGCGGATTTGGTAATGAACCATATTGACTTGGTGCAATAGGTTGATAATCTGTTCGATATCAGCATTTGTCGCTTTGCGAATCATTGTCGGTTTTTGTTAAAATTTCAAAACAAATATACGGCTGTTTTGATTTGTGTATACTGTTTTATAGCTAACCGATTCTTGCCGATTAAAACCGATTTTTTCCGCAAGCGGGAATGGGTTTGGGTGCGCCCTTGCGGGCGGAAATTTTTAGAAAATTTGATTTAAAAATTTTATAATATTTTGATTGAAAG
>JAFZKK010000126.1 GCA_017551905.1 Salinivirgaceae bacterium | reverse complement strand
GGCGTTCTCAAGTTGCTCACGCGTTGGCTCATAAAGCGACCAGTGCCCCTCCATCCCAACACCATCGATGTGAACACCTTTGTCAATCAGGCGTTGAAGCATTTGGCAGGTACGCTCAAGCTTGTCGGGACGGTTCAGGTTGTAGTCGTTGTAGAAAAGCAAAGCGGTTGAATCGGCCTCGTGGGCGCAGCGGAAAGCGTGCTCAACATACTCGTCGCCGGCAATCTGATAGAGCCACGTGTTCTGGCGCAGAATGATAGTGGTGTCGTCGGCCACGGCGTTGGTCACCACGTCCCAACAGTAGATTTTGCCTTTGTAGCGCGTCATTATGGTGTCGATGTGCGTCTTCATCCGGCTGAAAAGCGAGTCTTTCGATGTGATGCGCTCGCCGTCGAAGCACATCCAGTCGGGCATCTGGTCGAAGCGAATGAGGCAGTTGCCACGAACTTTCATATTGTTGCGCTGCGCGAAATCGACCACCTCGTCGGCCACACGCCAACGATAGCGGTTCTGCCGCGGGTGCATAATGACGGGCGTCATCTCCTCCTCGCTCGTCAGGCAGTTGTAGTGCTTCTTGATAAAAGTGGTGTCGTTCATACTGCGCACAATGCTGCGGTTAATCATCACTCCCACAGGAAAATAATCGGCAAACGACTCGCAAAGACTCGGTATGCGGTCGTCGTTTGTTGTGCAGCTGACAACCGAAACCGCCAGCGCAGCTGAAAGCGCTATTTTTGTTATCTTGTTCATAGACAGATATTTTATTTCAAATCCCTAACAAGACGAACGGCACATCTTGTATTTAATTCTTGACAACAAATTTCAAAATCTTCAATTTTTTTATATCCATATAAAATATAAGCTTTAGCGCTCACCAATTCAGTTGACTTGAACAAACTGAATAATGAAGAAGACCAATAATCGCCATCTTCGGCTTTTTCGTTTTTATATTCCTCTAAAACTACACCCGGAGACGGAAGGAATATCGCCCCTTTCGTTTCCAAGTTTCGCCATTCTTCGGCTGAATAACTATTTGTATCCCAATCTAATGACCTTGAAACAAAAGCAACACCATTCGGCAGTTGCCAATCGTCGGGGAGCAATATGAGACCATAAATGCCATTGACTTTTCCTTTCGAATACAAATTGTCGCAATTCGACCGTATATAAATCAAATACACCCATTCATTAGATGTAAGTGTGCGCCAACCATTCTTTTGGTTGCTATTAGAAATTGTGTTATAAACTCCCCAATCAGCATTTGCATAATCATCTGTCAAATGGTGCATACAGTAATCTGCACTGTTTGCACTTGTCGAATATGGCTGATAGGCAACAGCACCACTGTTCCAACCGCTTGTTCCAAATCCAAACAAATCAATCCAACCATCATAAGTCGATGATATGTTCTCGTTGTCCTTGCCTACTATATCGTACTGATGTTCGGCAAAACGCCACGTATTTGTGCTTGCCTGATATTGCAAGTTACCTTCAGCGAAATACACTTTCTTGCCTTTGGCAACAGAAAAATAACCGCTTGCGTTGTCATCATCCGATGATTTCTCGCAGCTGACAACCGAAACCACTAACGCCGCCGAAAGCGCAAATTTTGTTATCTTGTTCATAAACAAATAATTTATTCTAATGTAAGTATTGTTGTTTTTTTGATTTCAAATATAGTGGATTGTGCAGAAAGTTTTGAAAAATATTTTGCAACCGATTGCAAAACTTGTTGCAAAAAGTTGTATGTTTGCAACAGAAACATTCGGAAAATGGAAAAAAGCGAGATAACCATCTACGACATTGCAAAGGAATTGGGCATTTCGGCATCGACGGTGAGCCGCGCGCTGAACAACAGCAACAGCGTGAGCCCGAAAACGCGGCAGGAAGTGGCCGACTGCGCCGAAAGGCTCGGCTACCGCAATAATCCGTTTGCGGCCAATCTGCGCAAAGGCTCAACCAACACCATTGGCGTGATTGTGCACCGATTGGACAGCCTTTTCATATCGTCGTTTTTGAGCGGGGCCGAAAAAGCCGCCGCTTCACGTGGATACCAACTAATTATAGTTCAGTCGTTTGAGGACGCCGACAAAGAGGTTGCCAACGCCAAAACAATGCTCGAGAAGCGCGTTGACGGGCTGCTGGTGGCCACGGCCAAAAACAGCACATCGGTGGCGCACTTCAAGCCGTTCAACAACTTCGGCATTCCGCTGGTCTTCTTCGACCGCGTGAACCCCAATCTCGACTGCGCAAGTTTCGCCATCGACAACTACTCGGCGGCCTGCAAGGTTGCCACGCACCTGGCCGAACAGGGCTGCCGCAACATCATTCACGCCACAATCGACTCAACATCAATGGTTTATCGCGAACGCGAGCGCGGCTTCAACGAGACGCTCACCCGACTCAACATCCGCCACCGCACGCTGCTGATGCCGAACATCGATTTCGACTCGGGCAAAGACCTTGCCAACCAACTGAAGGCGAGCGGCGATATGCCCGACGGCGCATTTTTCAGCAACGATATGTCGGCCACGGGATTCATTGCTGGCGTGCAGGAACTGGGACTGAATGTGCCTGACGATGTGGCAGTTGTGGGTTTCAACAACGACATCACAAGCCGAATTGTGCGGCCCAACCTGACCACCATCAACTACCCCGCCAACGAACTCGGCACAATGGCCACAAACCATATCATCGACCATCTGCAAGGCATTAACAATCTGTATGTTACCAATCAGGTGGTGCTGAAATCGGATTTGATTGTTAGGGAATCTTCGAAAAGGCATTAGGCATTAGGCACAAGGCACAAGGCATAAGTGATTAATGAAAAATGAAAAGTGAAAAATTAAAAATTGATGCTAAAACTGACCGATGTCTGTTGTCTGAAGTCTGTAGTCAAAAAAATCTAAACCTTCTAAACAGCGAAGCGCTAAACTTCTAAACTCTAAACTTTTAAAAATATGAATTTCAAAACCTTATCAACAATTGCGTGCGCGGCGGGGCTGATGGCTCTGGCATCGTGCTCTGACAGCAACAAGCAAAGTTCGGCTATCGCCAACGACGGCCACTTGCTGTGGTTCAACTCGCTGCAGATGGAAGCGCCTGCCGAATTCGGCACAAAAACAATGCAGATTGCCGAACAGAACATCGAAAAGTATTGGAAATCAAGTCGAAAAGTTGACCTTTCGCTGAACAGCACAGCCAACGACGCGCTCGGCAACGAGGGTTTTGAACTCACGTTCGGCGACGGAAAAATCACGGCATCGGCCAACACTGAAATCGGTCTGCTCTATGCTTCGTACGACCTGCTGCGCCGTCAAGAGTGCGGCCAACTGCCCGCAAGCGGCTCGGTGCAAAGCGTTCCTGCTTATGAGCGCCGCGTTTTGAATCATTGGGACAATCTCGACGGCACCATCGAGCGCGGATTTGCAGGCCACTCGCTTTGGGATTGGGCGGAAATCAACCCGAACGCGCCCGAATCGAACAGCAACATCTACGCCGAATACGCCCGCGCCAACGCATCGGTGGGCATCAACGGAACGGTGCTGAACAATGTGAACGCCAACGCCGACATCCTGACCGATGATTACTTACAGAAAATCAAAGTATTAGCTGACATTTTCCGCCCCTACGGAGTGAAAGTTTATCTGTCGCTGATGTTTGCTGCGCCAAAACATCTGGCTGGTCTTGAGACATCGGACCCGCTTGATAAAGAGGTAATTGCGTGGTGGAACACAAAGATTGACGAGATTTACAAACTGATTCCCGACTTTGGCGGATTTCTGGTGAAAGCCAATTCCGAAGGCCAATCGGGACCGCAGGACTACGGCCGCACCCACGCCGACGGCGCAAATATGATTGCCGACGCCCTGAAACCCCACGGCGGAATTGTAATGTGGCGCGCATTCGTCTATAATCCGCAAAGCCCCGACCGCGCAAAACAGGCCGTTGAGGAGTTTATGCCGCTCGACGGACAGTTCCGCGACAACGTGATAATTCAAATCAAGAACGGCCCCGTCGATTTCCAACCGCGCGAGCCGTTCAGTCCGCTTTTCGGACAGTTTGAGAAGACGCAATCGATGGTCGAGGTGCAGATTACGCAAGAGTATCTGGGCCACGCCAACCACCTTGTCTTTATGCACCCGATGTGGAAAGAGTGCTTGGATTCAGACACTTACGAGCGCGGCGAGGGCTCGACAGTGGCAGCCGTCACCGAAGGCAAAATCATACCTTATAAATATACGGCCATTGCGGGCGTGAGCAACGTGGGCAATGACCGCAACTGGTGCGGACACCACTTTGCGCAGGCCAACTGGTACGCCTACGGGCGAATGGCTTGGAACCCCGACCTGTCGTCGGAACAGATTGCCGACGAGTGGTTGCGTCAGACTTTCTCGACTGACAATCAGTTTGTTGAGCCTGTCAAAAAGATGATGCTGGCGTCGCGTGAGGCGTGCGTGAAATACGAGATGCCACTGGGCTTGCACCACACCTTCAAAGGCCCCGACCATTACGGACCTGGCCCGTGGGACCGCTCTATCCGCCCCGACTGGGAGCCTGCCTACTACCACAAGGCTGCCGACGACGGTCTTGGCTTCGACCGCACCACATCGGGCTCGAACGCCGTGTCGCAATACCACGAGCCGTTGAAATCGATGTACAACGACGTGGCCACCTGCCCCGACAATCTGATTCTCTGGTTCCACCACCTGCCGTGGGACTACAAGATGAAGAGCGGCCGCACATTGTGGGACGAGTTGTGCCTGACCTTCCAATCGGGTATCGACGATGCAAAATCATTCATCAAGACTTGGAACTCGGTTGAGCAATATGTTGACGGTCAGCGTTTTGCCGATGTTAAAGCGAAACTTGAGCGTCAGGCGAAAGACGCTATCTGGTGGCGCGACGCGACAATCCAATATTTCCAACAATTCTCGGGTAAAGAGCTGCCCGACGGCTGCCAACCGTTCCAACAGAAACTCGACAAACTGATGAAATACCGCATCGGCATCACAAACTACGAGAATCCGAAGATTGAGACGCTGCCTGAATATAAGTTGGATTGAGGAGTTAGGATTTAGGATTTAGAAATTGAAAATTGAAAAATGTAGGGACGTCATATTATGGCGTCCGATTAACCGATAAAACGATTAAACAAAGAAAACACAATTGGCCGATTAAACGATTGACCGATTAAACGATAAAAAAAACATAAACAATTCATTTAAAATCAAAGTATTATGGACAACAACAGTCAAATGTACAGCATTGAAGGCAAGGTTGCCATTATCACGGGCGCAGGTGGCGTTCTGGGTGGCAGCGTGGCCAAAAGTTTTATGCGCGCTGGCGCAAAGGTTGTGGCTCTCGACATCCGTCAGGAGCAACTCGACAAACGCATCGAGGAACTGAACGCCATCGGCAACGGCGAGGCAATGGGCTTGATTTGCAACGTTTTGGACATCGATTCGATTAAGGCTATGGCCAACAAGGTGGTTGAGAAATGGGGCCGCATCGACATCCTTATCAACATTGCTGGCGGCAATATGCCTGGCGCCACTCTCCGCCCCGACCAACCTATCTTCGATATGAAAATTGAGGACTGGAACAAGGTTACCAACCTGAATATGAACGGAACCGTTTATCCGTCGATTGTGATTGGCGAGATTATGGCAAAACAGAAGAAGGGCGCAATGGTGAACATTTCGTCGATGGCTGCTCTGCAGTCGATGACCAACGTGCCGGGCTACTCTGCAGCAAAGGCCGCTGTGACCAACTTCACACAGTGGATGGCAATGGAGATGGCTCTGAAATACGGCGACGGCATCCGCGTAAACTCTGTGGCACCTGGTTTCTTCATTGGCGACCAAAACCGTGCTGTGCTTTTGAACCCCGACGGCTCGCTCACCGAACGCAGTCATAAAGTGCTGGCTAACACACCAATGCGCCGCTTTGGCGACATCAACGAGTTGAACGGCGCCATCCAATTCCTGTGCTCTGACGCCGCATCGTTCATCACTGGCGCCAACCTGCCAATCGACGGTGGATTCAGCACGTTTAGCGGCGTATAATATTTAGGCATAAGGCACAAGGCATAAGGCATAAGAAAGGCTAAAAGGCATTTTAATCAATTAGAAATGAGTGAAATAAATTCGTATAGGGATTTGTTCGTTTGGCAGAAATCGATGGCACTTGTAAAATCAGTTTACAATGTTGTCCGTTCGCATTTTCCTAATAATGAAGAATATGCGTTATCTTCCCAAATCAGACGAAGTTGCATTTCAATTCCTTCAAATATTGCCGAAGGATTCGGTAGAAATTCAACTAAAGACTATGTGCGATTCCTACAAATTGCGCGTGGGTCTCTATTCGAACTGCAAACACAAATAATGATTTCGTTTGATTTAGGTTACATTGACACTGAATTGCAAAACGAGATTCTTATAAGCACAAACGAAATTGAAAAGATGCTTAACAGCCTGATTACTAAACTTGAAATTTCAATGGACAAGAAACAGTAATTTCACTTATGCCTTATGCCATATGCCTTTTTAACTTAAAAAGATAACAATATGCTCGAAAAAACTTGGCGCTGGTTCGGGTTCAACGACCCAATCACGCTCGACAATTTGGTACAAATGGGTGTCGAAGGCGTTGTTACAGCCTTGCACCACCTTCCCATCGGCGTTGTATGGGAGAAAGACGAGATTCTGAAAGTAAAGAACGCCATTGAGGCTAAAGGGCTGCGCTGGAGCGTAGTCGAGAGTCTGCCCGTGAGCGAGGCTATCAAAACCTGCTCGGCCGACCGCGACCTGCACATCGAGAACTACAAGAAATCGCTGCGCAACCTTGGCGAGTGCGGCATCGACACCGTCTGCTACAACTTTATGCCCGTGCTCGACTGGACGCGCACATCGCTCACCTACAAGCACCCTGGCGGCGGCGAGGGCCTTTACTTTGACTATACAACGTTTGTGGCTTGGGACTGCTACATCTTGAACCGCCCCAACGCCGAAAACGAGTATCCTGCCGACGTGGTGGCAAAGGCAAAGGAGCTTGTCAAGACGTTCAGCAAGGAGAAATGCGAGGAGCTGACCTACATCATCATTGTGCTGACGCAAGGCTTTGTAAACGGCGTCATCGACGGCTCGGTAAAAGACCCTAAAGCGCTGTTCCTGAAATATATATCGACGTACAAAGATATCGACAAAGAGACTTTGCGCGCCAATATGAAACGCTTCCTGGACGACGTGATTCCGACCTGCGAGGAGTACAACGTGAACCTGTGCGTTCACCCCGACGACCCGCCGTATCCTGTTTTGGGTATGCCGCGCATCATCGGCTGTATGGAAGACCTGGAGTGGCTGCGCAAGGCCAATCCGAGTCTGCGCAACGGCATAACCTACTGCACTGGCTCGCTCTCGGGCCGTCCCGACAACGACCTTGTGGCCATTGCCGAGCGCTTTGCCGACGCCATTCACTTTGTGCATCTGCGTAATACTCAACATCTTGACGACTTCAGTTTCTACGAGTCGGGCCACCTGAAAGGCAGCTTGGATATGCCTGGCATTGTGGAGGCTCTGCTCAAAGAACAGCAACGCCGCATCAAGGCTGGCCGCAAGGACATCCGTATGCCCTTCCGTCCCGACCACGGCATCCGCATTCTGAACGACCTCGACGCCGACAAGAACATCTACAACGCTGGCTACCCGCTCTGCGGCCGTATGCGCGGCCTTGCCGAGATTTCGGGCCTTATGGCTGGAATTGAGTATGAGTTGACGAAGAAATAAAAGGTTAAATATTTGTGTTTTAATGTATTGAGGCGTGCCTCGGCACGCCTCAACTGTTTTTAGGAACTATCCTCACACTGACTTACACAGAATTTTTGGCACATGATAGTTAATATGAAAAACTATCATTAGATTTGTGCAAACAGATTGTCTAACAACTAAAAACAATGTGCTTATGCGACGTTTCTTTAAACTAATCGGCTTTTTTTTGGGCATTCTTTTTGTTTGTCCTTTTATAACTGTACTGTATAACCTACTAACAGAGACTCAACAATTTCCCAAAGACAGGCCGGAAATCACCATAAACAAAACAACAACTTTGAAAACCGGCAAGGAGAGGGATGACCAAAAAGTAACCTTACACAAAGGCGATGTTGTTTCTTTGTTTGGAATTTCAGGCAACAGCGCTTTTGATTGCGTATATGTTGAAACCAAAGATGGATTAAGAGGAACGATAGACAATTACGAATTAGGATTCACTACTGTCACAGAAAAGAAACGCGGCGTAGAAGGCGCAGATACTTTATCTTCTTTTAAGCGTTGGTTAGTTAACCAAATATGGGGGAAACATGACACTATTACCATTGTTAGAGTTGAAGAAAAAGAAGATAGTTATCCTCGTGCGATTACTAAAAGTGCAAACGGAAAAGAAGAAAATTTCGGACTAAGCGATTTGGCAGTCTTATTTCCCAAAGAGTTTTATCGATTCGAATTCGATAACGGCGATTGCTATTTGTCGGAGGAAAAACTTAAACGGCTTTTTATTGGAAAAACAATAAAAGAGTGTGACAACTTAATAACTCCCGCAACTCATATAAACAAGAAAATAGACGGAACTTATGAGGCGCATTACGGTCATTTGGCAATGTTCAAACCCAACGAAGGTGAGTGTTATCGACCGATACTTATCACCGACAAAAACGGCAAGGTAGTGGATTATAGAACAGGATACGGTGCTTGGCACAGTTACGTATATTTTCTAAACAAAAAATGGGCATTGAAGCACTTGCCATTTGTAACGAAAATTGTTGACTGCGGCATATTTGCGAAACTGATAAAATCATCTTTGTATGAATTTTCAAATCGTGTGACATTTAAATATATGCATTACACGCCCAAAAGGCCTACCGTTTCTGCTATTACATATATACTCACACTTATCTTCTTTTTATCATATTATTTGCTTTATGGTATATGCGCCTTGATTTGGATTTATAGCACCGAAGGCATTATATTGTCATTGATGAAACTCGCATTAAACTGGCGTTGGAGTTTCTATATTTTTGGTGACAAACTTCTTGAATGGCTTTTTGCCATAGTTGCAATTGTCTGTACATATATATGGTTTGTACTTGCTTTAGTATTTGGAATTGGTTGGTTTTTTGCATTGGGAATTTTAGTGGCAGGAGCCGCTTGGTATGAAATCGCGACAGAAGACCTTGACACATGGCCTCACAACCGTTGTCCCAAATGCAAGAGGATGCATTCTCTCGAACGTATTAAACACCAACTTGTTGAAGAATACGACAAAACAGAGCGCGAACGAGAAACTGGTGATTTACTGTCAACAGATAGAACTGTTTTAGAGAAAACATGGACAGAAACAACTTATGGCAATGGTCGCAAAGAAATAAGTAACGAAAGAGAAAAAGTCCAGACTGATAAAACTTATGAGGTGATACATAAAGATGTTGGTTATCACGTAAAAGTATATCACGACACATACGAATGCGAATATTGCAAACACAAAGAATATGTAAAAGACACAAAACGAAAAAGGATGTGGAGTAACATAATAGGGTTCTCAAAAAAGACCGTATCCTCAACAAATTGGAGATAAATTGCTAAAACATAAACTTTTCGCAAAAAAACGGCCACCTCTCAAAATCGGGAAGCGGCCGTGTTCTATTTCAAATATATATAGTAAGTGCGGACAATTACAACTGAATCGTCCACATAATGAACGAGTAAGGCTCAATCTTCTCGGTGAATTTTGCCTTAATGCTCACATCCTCTTTCAGCGGCATCACCGGCTGACGGTCGTAGGTGTTCTCGTCGTTGGGATTGCCTGCGAGGGTGGTTTTCACGGCGCCAGCGTTAACCTTGAAGCGGCTTAAGTCGATAGTGGCCTGGGCTGCCGAACCACCTGCGTTGCAGACTTTTACAAAGAGTTTCTTTGTCTTGCTGTCGTAGATTACCGACTGGCCAAGCAAGTTGCTGTTGCTGTTGAACTTAACGCAATCGCCATAATAGTAATCGCCGCTCGATTGGCCGAAAATCTGCTGAACATAGTAGCTGCAAGTCAGATACGGACGGTGATTGTCGAAATAAATCAAATCGGGATTCCAGTTGGTGGCGCCTTTGCGGGCGAAAAGCGGTGCGTATGAGGTCATCACCACAACATCGGCATTGCGCTCAACGTGAAGAAGATACAAACCTTCGGCCAAAGCGTCAATCAGTTTTTTGTCTTTTGCGGCATACTCGCCCAGATAGACTTTGGTCTTGCGGTTGCGCGGATAGTTGTCGTACTGGCGAGCGGTGAGGAAGTAGTCGCGCTGCTCGTAGTAGTGCTCATCGATAATTGGCAGACCGATTTCCTCGGCAAATTTCCAGCCGTTCTCGTAATCGGGATTGCCAGCGTGCGAACCTGGTCCGGCTGTTCCAACAATCACAATATCAGGATATTTCGCCTTAATCTTGTCGTACATATATTTAAAACGCTCCTTGAACTCGGGCGAGATTTTCTCCTCGTTGCCAATTCCCAAATATTTGAGGTTGAACGGCGCGGGGTGTCCGGCATCGGCGCGAACTTTGCCCCACTTGGTGCTTGCGTCGCCGTTGGCCCATTCAATTAGGTCAAGAGCGTCTTGTGTCCATTCGTCCATATCCTCCATCGGGCAGGCGTCCTGGGCTTGCGTCGGCCACATATTCCAGCCGCCGTTGGTACCCTGGCAGCTCACACCGCACGGCAGAATTGGAACTGGCTGCATTCCAAGGTCTTCGCAGAATTGAAAATACTCATAATATCCAACCGACATCGATTGGTGGTAACCCCAAGTGTTTTTCAGTCCTTTGCGCTGCTCTTTCGGGCCGACGGTGTTCTTCCAACGATAGGTGTCCCAGAAGCCATCGCCACCGCCGTGGACAACGCATCCGCCTGGGAAGCGCATAAATTTCGGATTGAGGTCGGCCAGTGCCTGCGCCAAATCTTTGCGCATTCCGTGACCTTTGTAAGTGTCTTGCGGATAGAGCGATACCATATCAATATCGATATCGCCAACCGTGAGCGAGAGGATTTGCAGACTTGCGCTGTCGCAAGCTTGCTTTGCGGTCAGGGTGCACTCGTATTTTTTCCAGTCTTTGCCCGATACCTTGATAGTGGTGTCCATCAAAGCCGTTGTCTGGCTGCGCCATCCGCGACCTTGCTGCACAACAGCCACGCGCACCTCTTTGTCAACGCCGTCGGGGTTGCGGAAGAAGACCGAAAAATCGTATTTGGCATTGGCCGTAACCTTAATGCCATCGAAACCATCGTTCTGAAGGCCTGCGCCGGTCCAGCCGTTGAAGTCGCTGTAGTGGCCCACACGCTCAACGTGCAAGCGCATATAGTTGGGGTTGTTCTCGTTCAGCGGGTCGATTTGGCGAGCCTCAAGGTAGCCGAGCGAGTGTCCTGGGCGGATAGCCTTCCAAGCGGTGCCAGGGCCCCATCCGTCGCGCTCCGACACGTTGTATTCAAACGAGCCGTTCTGCACCAATTCGGCGCAAATGCCGCCGTCGGCCGACGAGCTAATATCTTCGAAGAAAATGCCAATCAGCTCGTTGCTGATTTTTTTGCCGCCCGCCGGTTGAGCCATAAGCCCCACTGCCGAGCAAGCCAGAATTGTCAATGAAAAGAGTTTTTTAACCATTGTTTAGTAGTTATTTAGTGATTATCAAATAATGGTGCAATTTACATTTATTTTTTTTAGTTGAGCAAGCAATTGACAATTATGATTTTCGTCAAAGCGACACTGAGGTGTTTC
>JAFZKK010000125.1 GCA_017551905.1 Salinivirgaceae bacterium | reverse complement strand
AGGTCGCCGTGAATGGCGTCGGCGGCGTGCATGAATAGGGCGGGAGTGCCGGTTGAGTTCATGGTGGCCACAATCTTCTGCGCAATAATGGCGCTTTTGCCAATTCCGGTTACCACAAGCCGGCCTTTGCTGTTGAAAATCAGCTCTACAGCCTTGGCAAATTCATCGTCGATAAGATTTTTAAGATGACATATCGTATTGGTTTCCTGTTCAATAACGTCTGTCGCAATTCTGATTATTTCTTCTTTGTTTTTCATTTTAAGCGAATATGAAGCGGATGTTCTCCACATCAGAAAAAAATCATGAAATAAATATGGACAAAAATATAAACGTGTGATAAATTTTTTTATAAATTTATTATCCTGTTATAATTGATTTCAAATGGAGCTGAAAGATTATTTAAAACAGTATTTCGGTTTTGACACATTCAAGGGCAATCAGGAAGCTATAATCAAGAATATTCTTGAGGGTCGCGACACGTTTGTGCTCATGCCTACAGGCGGCGGAAAGTCGCTCTGTTACCAGCTTCCGGCCATGTTGCAAGACGGCACCGCCATTGTGATATCGCCGCTCATCGCGCTTATGAAAAATCAGGTTGACGCAATCCGCGGGTTTAGCGAGGAGGAGGGTGTGGCTCATTTTCTGAATTCGTCGTTGTCGAAAACTGAGATACAGAGTGTGAAGGAAGATGTGCTGGCGCATAAGACTAAACTGTTGTATGTTGCGCCGGAGTCGCTTGCCAAAGACGAGAACATACAATTTTTGAAACAAATCAAGATTTCGTTTTATGCTATCGACGAGGCACACTGTATTTCGGAGTGGGGACACGATTTCCGCCCCGAGTATCGCAGCATCCGCAGCCGCGTCGATGAGATTGGTCGCGCGCCAATAATCGCACTCACCGCCACAGCCACGCCCAAGGTGCAGAGCGACATACAGAAAACGCTGGGCATGGTGAACGCCGATGTGTTCAAGTCGTCGTTCAACCGCCCCAACCTTATTTATGAGGTAAGGCCGAAACGCGATGTTACACGCGAGATAATAAAGTATATAAAGAACAACCCCGGAAAATCGGGAATCATATATTGCCTGAGCCGTAAGAAAGTTGAGGAACTAGCTGAGACACTTGTGGTTAACGGTATCAAAGCTGCGCCGTATCATGCCGGACTTGAGTCGTCGGTGCGTTCGGCTAACCAAGACAAGTTCCTTATGGAGGAGGTCGATGTTATTGTTGCCACCATTGCTTTTGGTATGGGTATCGACAAGCCCGATGTCAGGTTTGTCATTCACCACGATATGCCCAAGAGTCTTGAGGGCTACTATCAGGAGACTGGCCGCGCCGGTCGCGATGGAGGCGAAGGACACTGCATCGCTTTCTATTCATATAAGGATATTCAGATGCTTGAGAAATTTATGCAGGGCAAGCCTGTGGCCGAACAGGAAATCGGCCGGCATCTGTTGCTCGAGACTGTTGCCTATGCTGAGTCGGCCGTTTGCCGCCGCCGCCAGTTGCTGCATTATTTCGGCGAGGAATATACCGAGAAGAATTGCGGCGCGTGTGACAACTGTCTGCATCCGCGCGAGACATTTGAAGGCAAAGACAGCATTGTCAAAGTGCTGAAAACCGTCATCGCCGTTAAGGAGTTTTTCAAGCCCGACCTTGTGGCCAGCGTGCTCTGCGGTGTTGCCGACAGCACTATTAAAGCATACAAATACAACGAGATACCAGAGTTCGGAAGCGGCAAGGACCACGATGATAAATATTGGCAGACAATTATCCGTCAGGCTGTTGTGGCTAACTTGCTGGGCAAGAATATTGAGAACTACGGCTCGCTTACGGTGACTGAGGCCGGCTACGAGTTTATCAAGAATCCGCACTCGTTTATGATTGCCAAGGAGCGCGATTTTGAGGTGGCCGACAGCGAACCATCGGAGGGTGGTGGCGCAATGGTGGCTGCCGACGATACGCTCTATTCAATGTTGTGCGATTTGCGGAAAGACATTGCCAAAAAGCGCGGCCTGCCGCCGTACATCATCTTCCAGGACCCGGCTTTGCAGGATATGACTATTCATTATCCGATGAATCTGCAGGAGTTGGGCAACATTCCGGGAGTGGGGCAGGCCAAGGCTATGAAATTCGGTCAACCGTTCTGCGAACTTATCACAAAATATGTGAAAGAGAACGAGATAGAGCGTCCGGTCGACCTTGTTGTCAAAACTATGGGCAACAATTCTGGAATGAAACTCTACATTGTTCAAAGCATCGACCGCAAGCTCGGACTTGACGTTATTGCCGATGGTAAAGGACTGGAAATGGACGAGTTACTGACCGAAATGGAGAAGATTGTGAACTCCGGTACCAAGCTCAACATCGATTATTACATTGATGAGAATATTGACGAGGATGCCCGTGATGATATTTACGAATATTTCCGTGAGGCTGAGACCGATTCGCTCGAAGAGGCGATAAAGGAGCTTGGCGAGGACGATTACACTGAGGAGGAAATCCGTCTGATGCGCATAAAGTTCATATGCGACGAGGCATTCTGACGGTTTTGTTATAACTGAAAAAGGCGGATTTTATAGTCCGCCTTTTTTCGTTTTCTTTTGGTCGGGATAAGCCACACGTGTGTGATATATGTTCTGCAGTTTTTGCTTGAACGTCTCTTTTATGGTATTGATGTCGTTGAAGGTGATTTTCGCGTGGTTCATCTGCCCGTTTTCAATTTTGTCGTTGAATATGCGCTCCACAAGCTCGTCGATTGTTTTCGAAGAATAATCCTTCAATGTCCGTGAAGCCGCTTCAATTGAGTCGGCCAGCATCAGTATCGCCGTCTCTTTTGTCGAAGGCAGCGGACCTGGATAGTGGAATTTTGCCGGGTCGGTGTTTTCCGCACCATTTTGCTCGATGGCTTTGTTGTAGAAATATCTTACCAAATCGGTGCCGTGGTGCGTTTCAATGAAATCGACAACCCTTGGCGGCAGTTTGTGCTCTTTGGCCAGCGCCACACCATTGGTTACGTGGCTGATGATTATCTCGGCGCTCTGCTCGGGTTGGAGCTGGTCGTGTGGATTTATTCCGACTTGATTTTCAATAAAATACTGTGGAGCGAAAGTCTTGCCGATGTCGTGGTAGAGCGCGCCAACACGTGTCAGCAGCGGATTGCCGCCAATGTTGCGGCTTGCGTCTTCGGCCAGATTAGCAACTTGCATAACATGCTGGAACGTGCAGGGAGCTTTCTCGGCTAGCTCGCGCAGAAGCGGATTGTTAGTGTCGGCAAGTTCGAGCAGCGTCACATCTGATACAAAACCGAAAATCTTCTCAATCAAGAAGATGAGCGGATAGCAAAGGAATAGGAACAAACCATTTATTATCAGCCACATATAGGGACGCAAGCTTATTGTCGACAGTTGTCCTTCCTGCAGCAGCGACAATGCGGTGTAGGCAAGAATGTACGACAGCGCCACCAGCAGCACCGCACCCATTAGCTGGCGCAGTTTGGTTATCCGCATCAGCGTGAATACGGCTACAATGCCCGCAATTGCTTGAAGGAAAATGAATTGGAATCCGTTCGCCGATATCAGCCCGCAGATAAGTATGGCAATAATATGTGCAAAAATGGCAAGCCGTCCGTTGTAGAATGTCTTTATTATGATTGGCAGTATAACTATCGGCAGAACAAGAGTGTTGCCTGTTTGCAAGCGCACCAGAACACACATCATTATAATAATGGTGACAATCATTCCGATGAGCAGAATGAGCCGGCGCACTTTTCCGAATATTTCGATGTTGTAGAAAAAGATGTATAAATATAACAGAGTCAATAAGATAGTTATAATCAGAGTTTGCCCCACAGTAATCCACGATATGGTGGATGTTGCCACGCCGTAGTTCTGGTACTCGCGTCGCAACGATTCCAGAATGCGCAGGTTTTGGTCGTTCATCAGCTCGTTGCGGGCAATAATCAGCTGTCCGGCCCGCACCATTCCATGCGATGTCGAAAGCTGCAAGCCAAGCTGCTCTCGGGCTTTGACGGTGGTTGTCTTGTCGTATTCGATGTTCGGCTTTATGAAGTCGTACATGTTGAAGCCTTCGGCCGTTGCAAGCGATGTCAGGCTGCTTTGGAATGTCATGTTAATCTGCCGGCTCAAAAATTCTTGCGCCGAGCGGACGGTGAAAATCTCAGTTGACGGTACCACTCTCGACACCTTATCTTCAACCAGCACCACCAACTCCTGATTGTCGCCTTTTTCGATGATATCGCTGTAACTTGTTATGCCTTTGCTATATATGTGATTCAGGCAGTTTGCCGCAAAATTGTAGATGTGCGTTTTCAGTGTGTCAGGATTGATTTCGGTCTGCGGATATTTGACTTTCATTGCCTCGAATGCGGCGGCAAACCTGCGGTCGAACTCCTGCTCAAAGCGGATTTTTTGTTCGGGATAGACTTCCGACAGGACATTGAAATAAGGTTTGGCGTTTTTGTAGTTGTTCTCGCGCTCCTCCTTAATCTCGGCGTCGGTTTTCAGCACTACAAAGTCAAACGGAGCGTACAAATCCTCATGCTGCCACGCCTTGCCCTTCTGTAACTCGTATCTGAATTGGCGCTGTTTGGGCAAAAACAGCACTATTATGGCCACTGCCACAATAAAAATGACGGCGGCAATCCACTTATTGTGCCGCGTAACCGATTCTATCGACGATGCCATTCCAATAAAATTTTCACCAAATGTACCATTTTTGCCCGATGCGCAAGCTACAATGGATAAATTCAGCATTTTATTTATTTTTGGAATTATTAATGTTTGAACTGATGAGGCGCATACTATTAACTTTGGTTTCCGTTTTTCTGATGTCGCAGATGTCGGTTGCACAGTCCGACAAAAAACTGCTGACAGTCAGTGTTGGCTTTTATAACCTTGAGAATCTGTTTGATACCATTAACGACCCCAACACCAACGATGAGGAATTTTTGCCTGGTGGCAAGAACCATTGGACATCGGAGCGATATTTGAAAAAGGTTGACAACATGGCCTATGCTATAAGCCGCATTGGTGACAATCTGATGCCCATTCCACCTATGATTCTTGGTATTTCAGAGATTGAGAACCGCAGCGTTGTTGAGGATGTTGTCAAAAACGAGAATCTGAAAAAATACAACTATCAGATTGTGCATTACGACTCGCCCGACCGCCGCGGTGTTGATGTCGGACTCATCTACAATCCGTCGTATTTCACTGTCACCAACTCGGCTGTCCACAGGCTCGATTACAGCAACGACACATCGTTCCGCACCCGCGACCAGCTTGTGGTTTCGGGCACTATTTATGGCGAGACGTTGCATATAATTGTCTGCCACTGGCCGTCGAGGCGGGGAGGAGAAGCTCGCAGTCGTCCGTTGCGCAACGCCGCCGCCGACCTCAGCCGCCACATCATCGATTCGTTGCTGGCCTTGGATGCCAACGCAAAAATCATTATGATGGGCGACCTGAACGACGACCCTAACGATGTGAGCCTTCTTGAACGGGTGAACGCCAAGAGCGAGCGCGCCGATGTCGATTCAAAATCGATGTACAACCCATATTATAATATGTATAAGAAGGGCGACGGCTCGCTTGCCTATCGCGATGCATGGAACAATTTCGACCAGATAATGGTGTCGCCAGCGCTTGTAAAAGACGGAAGTGGCTCTTTTACAATAAAATCGGCAAAAATCTATAATGCCAATTTCTTGACAAACACCAAGGGGCAATATCGCGGATATCCGTTCCGAACTTTCTCCTATGGCAGTTTTATCGGCGGTTACAGCGACCACTATCCGGTTTATATTCTGTTAGTTAAAGAAAAATAGGTCAACAAGTCGAAAAAAATATGTAATGATGTTGGCGAAAATATTCTTTTGCCAAATTTGCAGACGAAAACAAACAGGCTATGAACGACAGTCTTTACGATAAATTGCAAAGCGTAGCTAAGCTGATTTCCAACAACTTCAGCACTATTGACGAACCAATAGACATGAAGTTGCAGACGGCTTATTTTCTGCGCTCGAAGAAAGTAAAGGAGGTTCATAAGGACAATAAGCCTGAGCTTGAGCAGATTGCCGACTTGTACGACCCGTCGCTCACCAACGAGCAGATTGAGGAGCGTTTGATTCTGCTCAGCGACATCGACGACCCGCGCGCTTACCGTATTTTGGAGGAATTTGCCCAGAAATCGGAAAACCGACTGCACAAATGGGCGCTTATGGCGCAACAAGAGAGCAAGATGCTTATTGAGGGTAGCCTGTTGAACGAGCGTCAGATTTTTGTTTCAACCGGCTTGGGCGGGCGAGGCAATCTTCTGCGCTATTTTGTCGGGCTTATAGGTCGTGGTATTGAGGAGTTTGTGCCTTATCAGCAGCATATTATACAATCGGAATTCGAATCGGCTCTGCGCACAAATCGTTCCGAGCTAGAAAAAATTGACTTTCAAGGCCGTTTTGCAGCATTGACAATGCTCATTCCGCTCGATGTGCCTTTCCACGAAGTGCTCTTGCGTGCTGTTGAGGAGTGTAACCAATACGGAAATTTTCTTGAGGAGGATTTCTTGGTGACCAATGTCCGTATGCTGTCGTTCGACGATATGGAGGAGATAGTGAAAAACCGCCAGCACGAGAGCGGTGGCAACGAAGGTTTCGACTCCATATTTGATGATATTGATACAAGTGAGGAATAGCCTCATTTTTAGCCCAATAAGTTATTTTTTATTGCCGTTGTTGTTAAGACATGTGCGGTTGCATGGTCAATGCCGTTCTTTATTGTAGGCTGTCCGACCTTATAATTCTGCTGTAGGAAAACAGCTTTTTGTATCAAATTCAGACGTTTTTTGTAACATTTTTCGGTTTGACACCGCATTTTTTACGTTTATTCCGTAATTTTTCTTTGCCGCAATAATGTGCTGATTATAAGTGTGTTATAATGAAAATGTAACGTGTGAAAAACGAATTGTAACATAATCGATAGATAATTTAACATAAGCAATAGTATGTGTAACATGGCTGACTTGCCAACTGACACGCGCAATCTATTTTTGGCACAAAAGATTCAGCAAGAATCAGAATTTTATGTTTAACTAAAAACAAAAAGCAAAATGAAAAAGATTTATCTATTGTCTGCTGTTGCTTGCATGTTCGCATTCGCAGCAAATGCACAAGAAAAAGCTTTTGGTGACTATGATTTCAACACATGGTGGACAGATGGTGCCGCTTCAGCTCCATTTGAAGTAGTTACTGCTATTTCTGGTACTGACCTCGGTGGTGAGGCCGCTAAAGTTCTCGTTCCGAAACCGGGTAACGATTGGGACGTTGAGTTCTGCAACATTCTTCGTGGTAACAAAGGTCAAGAGGCTGGTGCAGCTTTCTTCTTTGACTGCGACGTTTTCTGGAGCTCACAGGCTGGTGATACAGCTGACATGCGTCTGTTGACTGGTAAGATTGGTTCTACTGGTCACGCAGATTGGCAGTGGAGTGCTGATGACAACACCGAGCTTGTAACAACTAACGCTGGTGGTTTCTGGGGTTATGTACACAACCAATCAAGAAAGATTGCTAAGAACGAGTGGACTCATGTATCATGGGGTGATGAGCTGACTCTTGGTGAGAAGGGTGCTGATTATGTAGGTATCCAAATCAACCTTGACAACACAGCTGGTACTAACCTTGGTGTATGGTACTTCCGCAACATCGTTATCAAGATTGGTAAGAAGACCACTCTCGAGTACTACATGGCTAGCACAACTGCAGTTGACGAAGTTGCAGCTGTTAACGCCTTCGTAGCTGGTGACGTTCTTTACGCTTCTGAGGCTGCCGACGTTGTAGTTTACAACATCAGCGGTGTAGCTGTGAAAGCTGCTAAGAATGTTACTTCACTCAGCGTTTCTGACCTGAAAGCTGGTCTGTACATCGCTAAAGTTGGTAACAAGACAATCAAGTTTGTGAAATAAATTTAACAACTGATTGCTGAATTTTTGGGGGCTGTCCTTCGGGGCAGCCTCTTTTTTTTGTTTATATGCTGAAATAAAGCGAGGTTGTTTTCCGCGCGTATTCTTCTTTTCTAACTCTTAGCTACTTGTCAATACTCTTGAAAACAACGTTGTATTCTCTTTGTGTTCGCATGCAGCCGCAATTCATTTCCGCGCACATTAGTCTTCGTCATTTTTTTTAATTCTATTTTTCTTGTCTATAGCAGATTCTTATTCTTCAAGCATACATATTTAATATTTGGAGTGCGTCTTTATGTTATTATACTGATATATACTGTTATATGCTTTCATGTTTTGTGCTACCAGATTTGTTGTATTGAATGATATGGTCTGCCACTAAGTTGCTCCTATATATTGTTTTCTTCAGCCGATATCCGCACCATAAGACTGTGCCATTCTTTGCATTTCTTTACTTGCTACAAATAAAAAAGCCGCATTTCTGCGGCTTTTCAAATATTTGGTTTCTGCTATTTATTACAAAGTTTTTGCAGGGTCGGTTAGTTGGTCTTTGTAGTAAACTTCGTAGTGGAGGTGGTTGCCGGTTGATGTTCCTGTTGAGCCCACATAGCCAATCAAGTCGCCTTTCTTCACCTTGTCGTTGGTTTTGACCACCATACTCGACATGTGGGCGTAACCTGTCTTGTAACCGTTCTGGTGGTTCAGTTTAATGAAGTTGCCGTAGCCGTTGCACACGCCAGCAAATGCCACTATGCCGTCGGCTGTAGCGTAGATTGGAGTGCCGTTGGGCGATGCAAGGTCAACACCTTTGTGGAAGCTCTTCTTTCCGTAAACAGGGTGGATGCGCTCGCCAAATGGTGACGATATGCGGGTATAGGTGCAAGGTTTGCCATTTGGTCCAACGCCGGTATCGGTAGCTTTCTTTGTATCTTGCTTTGGCTCGGCTTTTTTCTCCTCTTTTTTAGGTTCCGCCTTTTTGGGCTCTTCCTTTTTAGTTTCCTGCTTTGGCTCAGCCTTTTTCTCTTCTTTCTTTGGCTCAACCTTTTGTTTTTCCTCTGGTTTCGGTTCTACCTTCGGCTGTTCTTTTTTCGGTTCCTCTTTTGGCTGAGTAGCGCTTTCGGTCTGGTTTATGACATCGCTTATTATGCTTGCCAGTTTATTGGTAGCCTCCTTCACCTGTTGTGCATTAGCCTCATCAGATGTAGCGCCGGTAAGTTGTTTCATCAGTTCGTCCGATGATGTGTTGGCAATAATTTCCTTTTCTTTTATTGCATTCTCTGAAAGCTCCTTAGAACTGATAGTTGATTTTGGGGCTTTCGCTTTGCTTGTAATCTCGATGTTGTCGTCCGATTTCATTAAGTCGATAGACGAAATTTCCGAATCATACATTCGGTTCATCGCCCGCTTGTAGTCCTCAACGGTCTGTTCGTACTCCGCCCTCAGTGCCTCAATGCCTTGCTGACGCTCTTTTGCAAACTCTTCAAACTCTGCGTTTTGCTGTTTTACAAACTCTTCAAAGCTTTGAGCTTTTACGCTCTGTCCTATTCCTGCGGCAAACAAAAACGCCGCAACCAATGGTAAATATTTGCGATTCATAGTAGTATGGTTTTAAATTTCAAAAATTAAAAATAATAAAAAAATGTATCTGCAAACATTGACGCTCAAAAACGCAATAAAGTTGCTTGCGTTCGAAAAAATAGTCGTTTCAGAAAATATTCAATAAAATAGCTCAAATTGAGGGGGGCGGTTGCCTCCGGATTTTTTGTGTATAAAATTTTGATTATCATTCACATACAATATACACAACACTATTCAATATAATAAATTTAAATTTTTAATTTTGTAATTAAAAATATCGTTATATATTTGCATTGTTAAATAATGAAACTATGGACAATCAGAAAAAAATTATTCCGGAACTGACGAAGGCAGAAATGGAAATAATGCAGGTGGTTTGGCAGATTGACGACAATTTTGTGGTGCGCGACGTGCACGAGCGTCTGCCCGAACCGAGACCGGCTTACAGCACGGTGGCCACAATGGTCCGTATTCTTGACACGAAGGGTTTTCTGTCGCACAAGACCTACGGCCACAGCAACGTTTATCAGGCGGCCGTAAGCAAAGCCGAATACACCGATTTATATATGCACAATGTGCTGCACACGTTTTTCGACGGATCGGTGAGCCGATTGGTGAACTACTTCTCGCAGCGCAAATCGATTTCGATGGACGAGGCCGACGAGATTCTGCAAATGCTTAACAATAAACAATAAGCGTCATGAAACCATTCCTAATCTACATAATGGAGTTTTACCTGTGCAGCGGTTTGTTCATGCTTTTGTACCGTTGGCTGATTGTCAAGAAACCAAACTACGGACTTTGTCGCAAATATCTAATAATAACGATGTTGCTATCAGCAATTATTCCGGCTTTGAATGTTCCGCTCTACCCCGGGCAAACAATCAATTTCCCTATGCCAATTACGACAGCCGCAATCATCGAACAGACTGAGCAACAAGAAGTTGCCAAGACACCATTCATATCTGAGACAGTAGAGGAAAAAGTTGTGGCAAAAGCCGAGGAGTTAACTCCGCGACTAACGCTCAATGAGAAATTCATGTACACAGGCATCTCGATATATCTGCTGGTGGCACTGGTCTCGCTGATACTCATTATTAGAGGTATTATGCATGTTTCCAGACTTAAACGACAAGCAGATGTTACGCTCAAGCAAGACTATCAATTAGCCGTGAGCGATAAGGTGCAGACTCCCTTCTCGTTTTGGCACACAATCTTCATCCGCACCGACCACGACAATATTGAACGCAGTCAGATAATATCGCACGAGGCCAGCCATATAGCCCACCGTCACTCAATTGAGAAACTGGTTATGACAGTGCTGCGCTCACTTTTCTGGTTCAATCCGTTTGTTTGGAGAGCCGAACAAAGGCTCGAAGAAGTGCAAGAATGGCAAGCCGACCGCGATGCGCTTTCGAACGGCTACAATGTTGAATCTTACAGATTGACAATCATTAAACAACTATTCGGTTGCAATCCGGAGTTAACTCTGGCTGCAACTAATTCACTAACCAAAACACGATTTATTAAAATGAAACAAAAAGATTTTCAAGGCAGCAAGTTTTTGCAAACAGTTGCCGCAAGCGCGCTCACATTGACGCTGTTCCTATCGTTCGGCTGCGGACAATCAACGAAAGCCCAGACGGGAAACGATTGTGAAACAATTGAACGTGATGAAAACGTCATCTTAACTGTTGACAAGTTTTTTGATGACATTGATGAAACAGGTCTCAAAAAAGAGAGGCTTGTTTTGGGCCGTGACGAGTTCGGACGAATAGAAAACGGCATAGAAGTTTTTGAGAATCAAAAAAATCAGCCATCGGAAGGAAACCCTACCGTGACTATAGCCGTGAATGGTATAAAAACCGCAAATTCGCCGACATCGAAAGAACTCTCGTGGGTGAACGATACCACACGCATTTATCTTGATGGAAAGCGCATATCGTTTAAATCGTTTAAAGCATTGAAACCCAAAAGTTTCAACGAGATTCTCTATTTCCGCGAGCCTTCGAAGTTTCGCAATAATGAAACACTTGCATTTGTGTATGTCGCGAAAGACAGAAATTTGATTATTGACTACAACTACACTGTTACCATTGACGAACCAGAAGACGCAAATACTCCGAATCTGCTTGCTAATGTTGCGTTCGCTTACGCACCAAAATTATTCGTCTACTCTACACACACCAGCCATGCAGCCTTGCCTTATGCTAAATTTGCAATTAACGGGGAACTTGTGAACTATGAAACATTCAGACAAAGAGCCAGCAAATGTGACCTAAACAGTATGATAGTGTACAGAGGTGCAGAAGCCGAAAAAAGGTTTGGCAAAGGTGTTAGCGCGGTTGCCGAACTCAGCAATGCGGCAACCATATATGTACGATTTATGAGCAACGTGGACAAAACACCATATCTAAACAATAAACCAACTGACTATAAAGAAATTGCAGATACAATCAAACAAAATGAAATTGTAAATAAGGAGAAAGGTGTAAATACAGTCGTAATAGTCGATGGAATTCTAACGGACGAAATGTTTAACGAATTGGTTGACAAATGCATTGATAGCGATAATAGTGATGTGGTAATGGTTAATAGTAGAATGACTCTGTTCGACAATTTCAACTCTGGATTTTTCGAATAAGCGTTTGTGAATGCTATAACAAACAACTAACTAACTTAAACAACAGCTGAATTTGAATTTGGCATAGATGCCGACAACTAACCATTAAATGTTTATAGTGTGAATGGCGCAACGGGCTGCAAAAGCTGGTTGCGCCATTTGGTTTATTTGCGACGGAGCACAAAATCGCGCACTATCCAAACACGCTACTCCCCTATCTCAATCTCCACCTCAACAGTCTGGCCATCAATCTGTTTTTGCAGTTTTGTGCTTTGTGCGACAATTCTGCCTTTCAAATCGGATTTGAGTTTCAATCGGGCGAAATCGGTGCCTTTCTCCTTGTGAATGGGGACGATAGCCATCGACGGGTGGACCCAGTTGCACACTTTGGTCAGCGCCTGACACGAGGCGTGCCCCGACGTGTGGATTTGAAATATTTCCCAATCGTACTTATGCACAAAATTGTAGGTCGATTGGCGGAAAGTCGCGTGATTCACATCGATATAGCCGCTGAACTGCGAGTAAATGAATGCTGTCTGGCTCAATTCGATTTTCGGCATTATGGCGGCAATAAGCCTCTCGAATGTTGACGAGTTCCGCACCAACATTGTGAAACCATTTTGCACCATTATCGGCAACAACTCATCAAAATGCTTTGAAATATTATTGAAAGACAATGAATTATAAATGACATTCAATTTGTTTTTGATATTCATAATCTGTGCGCCTTGGTACGAATCGACCACAAAAAGGCGCTTGGGGTCGGTGCGCTGGGTGGCCTTGAACGTGACAATGCGGTCGGCATCGGTCGAAGAGCAGAGGACGAAGGCGTATTTGTGGCTTTTCATAACCTCGATTGCCTGCTCCTGCAAATCCCACTCGGTCGGCACTTTTTCGCGGTCGCGCGCCAGCATTGTCCCCTCGGTAATGAGCACATCGACATTCTGCGGCGCAATGTTGGCTTTTATGTTTTTCTCCAAACCGCCGCCCATATAGCCGTGGTCGCGGAAATCGCCCGTGTGTAGAACCTTAACTCCGTCACATTCAATCAGGAACATATACGCATCGATTGCCGAATGGCTCACATAATAGGGCGTTATGCTGATACTTCCGACTCGCTCGGTGCTTGCCGCCGAATAGATTTTGAAATGCTCCAACGCCTCAAGGCTTTCGGTTGCCGACGCCTTCAAACTATCGGCTTTCAGCATATGTTTTTTGAGCGTTTTCATCATTTCGAGCGACAAATCGCCAATGTGCTGCGTCACGCCAGCCTTGTAAATCTCATACTCAAAGCCGATATGGTCGCCGTGATAGTGCGTGTAATAGACATCGGAAACGCGCCGAAGCACCTCGCGCAGCGCATTGGTGTTTTCGAACTTGTCGAAGGCTTTCTCGTCGCCCTCGGGCAGGTTGTGACCAAAATCGATAAGAATCTTGTCGCCTTTGGCCGACTCAATTTCGGTAATGCATCCGCCAATCTGATTGGCTCCGCGGTGAATTTTAATTTTCATATTATTTATATTTTATTGATTATCATTATTTTCAACATCATTCGATTTATGGTGCAACGCTCTCGGTTTGCCCAAACCAAGCGCCTCCAACTGGCAACGATAGCACAAAAACAGATTTTCCGATTTGCGGTAGAGAGGCAGTTCCTTACCCTGTTTTTTGGCCAAATACTGATATATGGTGCCAATCTCATCTGTCACAAATTCAACATTATACTCATAAACCCACTCTCCATTTGGGGTGTGAACCAATCCCCAATCCTTGTTTTCTTGCGCTGTTTCCATCTTGTTCATTCTTTTGGTGATACATTATTCGTTATCGGCTTCAGTTTCAATACTTCCGACATTTGCTTGTCCCAATCTTTCATCGACATTGCCCGAACTTTTCGCCGATTTTCCCGCACTTTCGCTTGATTTATCGATAATACAATCTGCGGATAGGATTGAGCCAGTGTCAGCTTGACTATGTTTGTGATACCCTTCATTTCTATATTGCTTTGTTTCAATTATATATATTCTTTTTGTGGCACATCGACAGTTACTGGCTCCAACTCATCATCGTCGTCAGTTGTGGGTGTCGACAGGCGAACCTCGCCGTCAGGCATAGCATTGTCCACCAACAATGTCAGCGGATAGATTTCGCTATCATCGTTGAGGATTGGATTGCCAAACTCATCAAAATCAGTCATATAGGCAGAGTCGATTCCGTACACAAGCACGTTTTGGCTGAAATGGTCAATGCTTTTGTTTATACGCGGGTCCTCAACGGGGTCGAAATTGCGACCGCAGTTCAGGTCCATTCCGTAAATCATAAACGGCTCGGCGTTGTTCGACTTGGCCAACAACCTCATTGTCTGTGAATTGGCATATAAGTTCAACGCATACTCGGTTGAATGCACGCGGTGGAAATCCCGCTCAAATCCCATCACCACACGGCGGAACGACAGCCCGTCGGTCACGCGGCGTCCGTCCTCGCCAAAATCGGCAGGGTTGAAATGATACCGTTCGCTTAATTCTCTTTCCATAATTCCTCCTATTTAAAATGTTACTATATATATACGTTTTACGTATGCAAGAACTCTGCACAGGTGGAAATTATTTGACGAAAAAAAAGCACGAACTGTGGGGTTCGTGCTTGGTAAAGAATTGATTTAAAATAGTTTGTTATTCCCAGTAACGTTTATTCAAATAATCATATAAATTTGAATCATAATCTTTAATTGAAGCGAAAACCGCCTTGGGTTCTTTGCATAAATACAACTTGTCATTTTTCAACAAAGAACGCCAAGTTTCTTCCATACCTCCAGGAAACTTGGGGAACCGTTTATACGAACGATTTAAGAGTTCTTTATTCGCTTCGGGAACAATATGCAGGTGTAGATACTTTCCAGCACCAAAATCATCCATAGACAACTCTGACCATAGAGTTTGACGCATCAATTGATAATATGGCTCT
>JAFZKK010000124.1 GCA_017551905.1 Salinivirgaceae bacterium | reverse complement strand
GTTTCGACATCGGAAAGATATATCTTGCAAATGAAAAAAAATACAAAAACTGACGATGACTAAAACGATGACGATGACGATAACTAAAACACTGACGATGACGCTGACGATGACACTGACACTAACGCTGACGAAAACGCTGACACTGACGATGACGAAAACTAAAACGATAACGATAACTAAAACACTGACGTTGACGAAACCGTATTTTTTCGGACGTGGCAATGCCGCGTCCCTACATAGTACAGACGTGCCATGGCGCGTCTCTACATATTAAACATTAATCATTAATCATTAAACACTAAACACTTACCTCTTATGCCTTGTAACTTGTACCTTGTCACTTGTACCTTGTACCTTGTAACTTATCACTTATCACTTATAACTCCCCAAAATCCGCGTTTTCCTTCCAAAAAATCCTCAAAAACAGCCCGAAAAAGTGTCCAAAAAGGCCGTTTTCAAAAACCGTTCGTTAAGTCAAACCCGCCGTTCGTTAGCTGAAACCCGCCGTTCGTTAAGTCAAACCCGCCGTTCATTTTTGGAGTATTGCACAGTTAAAATGCCCTGCCGACATTTGAAACGCAAGAAAAACAATGAGAAATGATTAGTGATTAATGATTAAAGAGTAATGATTAATGAAGAGGCAAAAAGGCATAAGGCAAAAGGCATAAGAACGCTAACCTTCTAACCCTCTAAACTTAAAACTTCGAAAACTTATAACTTAAAAACTTAAATACCATGAACGACATTAAAGACAAAACACAGGAGGCAAGCAGCAAAGTGAAAGTTGCTTGTTGCAAACTTGCCAATTTGAAACTCACAACTTATGTGATAGTGAAACAATCTTAAACATCTAATATTATGAAAGCAACTCGTATTTTTATTGGTCTTTTCGTTTGCACGCTTCTGACACTTACAGTTGTGTGCTACGTTTGGGCGGAAATGATTTAACGTTAGTATCAAGCAACTATTTTTGTTTATAATTTATATAACTATATTATTATGAGAAAGATTCGACAATTTCTAATGACGTTGGTGCTGCTGGGTGGCGCACTGACTTCGTGGGCAGAATCGGAGCCTTATAGTGGCACGCCTTCTGCAACGCTCGTACAAATTAGTGAGAACAACTACACCAGATTCGGCTTCACAGCCGAAAACTGGCAGGCGTTTAGCGGCTACTGTGCAATCACCTCTGCCGAAGACCTTTACAAGTTTGCCGCAATGGTTAACGGCGGCAGTTCTTCTAATGCCGTTCTTACAACCAACATTGTTGTGAACGAAAACGTGCTAAACGAAGATGGCACTCTCTACGGCACACCAACTTACAGTTGGACACCGATTGGAACTTCTGCTAAAGAATATACAGGCACATTCGACAGCAACGGCCACACAATCAGCGGCTTGTATTTCAATAATACAACTAACAGCAACTACCCCGATGGCGGAAGATATGTGGGTCTGATAGGCTATGCCGCCTATGGAGCGAAGATAAAGAACGTCGGAGTTGTTGATTCTTATTTAAATGGTTATCAAAATGTTGGCGGCATTTGCGGCTATGGTTATTCTTATGTCACCCAAACCAACTGCTACAACACTGGAACGGTTTCGGGTAACAGGAATGTTGGTGGCATTTGCGGCTGTAGTGAATATGAGTGCGCCCAAACCAACTGCTACAACACAGGAAAGGTTTCGGGTTCTTCTTCTGTTGGCGGCATTTGCGGCTATGTTTATTCTAGTGGAATCCAAACCAACTGCTACAACACTGGAACGGTTTCGGGTTCTTCTTCTGTCGGCGGCATTTGCGGCTCTTACGGCACCCAAACCAACTGCTACTATTTGGAAGGATGTGGCAGTAAAAACACTCTTGGTGTTTCTGCTACAGCCGCAGAGCTTGAAAGCGGGAAAATAACCTATCTGCTCAATGGCCGCACAAGCGGCGGCGACAATGCGTGGCGACAAAACCGTGGCACCGACGCATACCCAGTATTGGATAAAACCCATGCCGTAATATATGCGTCGCAGCCGTGTGCGACCGATTTCAGCAATACCGAAGGTGCTGTTCAGCCACACTCAACAGCAGATGCGATAGGATACTGCACGGCTTGCGGCCAATTCATAGCTCAAGGAGCTGCTTTAATAACCGAAAGCAACTACAGCAGTTTGAATCTCACAGCCGATTTCGAGGGCTACTACGCCATTAGCAATTCAGCCGAACTCTATTGGTTTGCCAATGAAGTGAACAGCGGCAGAACTAATATTAAAGCCGTCTTGACAGCCGACATTGTAGTAAATGCAAACGTGCTTACTGCCGAAGGCGAACTCAACGGCACACCAACTTACAGTTGGACACCAATTGGCACTTCGAGTAAAAAATATGCAGGCACATTCGACGGCAACGGACACACAATCAGCGGCTTGTATTTCAATAATACAACTAACAGCAACTACCCTGATGGCGGAAATTATGTGGGTCTGATAGGCAATGCCAATGGAGCGACGATAAAGAACGTCGGAGTTATTGATTCTTATATTGAAGGCAACAATTATGTCGGCGGCATTTGCGGTTATGGTTATAACACAACCATAACCAACTGCTACAACACGGGAACGGTTTCGGGTTGGGACACAGTTGGCGGCATTTGCGGTTTACAAGGCACCCAAACTAACTGCCACAACACAGGAACGGTTTCGGGTGGTTATCGTGTTGGCGGCATTTGCGGACAGGGTGGCACCCAAACCAACTGCTACAACACTGGTGCGGGTTCGGGTGTCCAGTGTATTGGCGGCATTTGCGGCTCTGGTGGCACCCAAACCAACTGCTACAACACGGGAACGGTTTCGGGTTCTTCCTATACCAATGATGTCGGCGGCATTTGCGGCGGCTCTAGTGGCACCCAAACCAACTGCTACTATTTGGCAGGCTGCGGCAGTAAAAACTCTCTTGGTGTTTCTGTTACGGACGAAGAATTTGCAAGCGGAAAAATAACCTACCTTCTCAATGGCCGCACAAGCGGCGATGGCAATGCGTGGCGCCAAAACCGTGGCACCGACGCATACCCAGTGTTGGATAAAACCCACGCCGTAATATATGCGTCGCAGCCGTGTACAACCGATTTCAGCAATACCGAAGGTGCTGTTCAGTCACACTCAACAGCAGATGCGATAGGATGCTGCACGGCTTGCGGCCAATATATAGCTCAAGGAGCTACTTTAGTAACCGAAAGCAACTACAGCAGTTTGAATCTCACAGCCGATTTCGTGGGCTACTACGCCATTAGCAATTCAGCCGAACTCTATTGGTTTGCTGCTTTGGTAAATAATGGAGAATATTCTGCCAAAGCCGTACTTACAGCCGACATTGTAGTAAATGCAAACGTGCTAAACAATGATGGCACTCTCAATGGCACGCCAACTTACAGTTGGACACCGATTGGAACAGAAGCCAACAAATACCAAGGCACATTTGACGGCAACGGCCACACAATCAGCGGTTTGTATTTCAATAATACAACGGACAGCAACTATCCCGTTGGAGGCAACAATGTGGGATTGATTGGCTCTGCTACGAAGCGACGATAAAGAATGTCGGGGTTATTGATTCTTATATTCGTGGTTATAAATATGTCGGCGGCATTTGCGGTCTTGGTTGGTACAATTCATATGGTTACATTTTATATGTAACCATAACCAACTGCTACAACACAGGTGCTGTTTCGGGTGTCCAGTGTGTCGGCGGTATTTGCGGCAGCAATGGCACCCTAACCAACTGCTACAACACGGGAGCGGTTTCTGGTTCTTACCGTGTCGGCGGCATTTGCGGTATAAATGGCACCCAAACCAACTGCTACAACACGGGAACGGTTTCGGGTTCTTCTTCTGTCGGCGGCATTTGCGGCGAATCTGGCACCCAAACCAACTGCTACTATTTGGCAGGCAGCTGCTCGGCAAGCGGTGGTGGTACTTCTGCTACAACCGAAGAGTTTGAAAGCGGAAAAATAACCTACCGTCTCAACGGCTGCACAAGCGGAGAAGACAATGTGTGGCGACAAAACCGTGGCACCGACGCATACCCAGTGTTGGATAAAACCCACGCCGTAATATATGCGTCGCAGCCGTGTACGACCGATTTCAGCAATACCGAAGGTGCTGTTACAGAGCACCCGTATGTGGATGCGACTGGACGCTGTACTGCTTGTGGCCAACCCACAGCTCAAGGCACTTTGGTAGATAATAACAACTACAGCAGTTTGAATCTTACGTCCGATTTTGTTGACTACTACGCCATTAGCAATTCAGGCGAACTATACTGGTTTGCCAATGAAGTGAACAACGGCAACACCACCATAAATGCCGTCTTGACAGCCGATATTGTAGTAAATGCAACCGTGCTAAACAATGATGGCACACTCAAAGGCACACCAACTTACAATTGGACACCGATAGGGACTTCTTCTTATAAATATGCAGGCACATTCGACGGCAACGGCCACACCATTAGCGGCTTGTATTTTGAAAATACAACTAACGGCAACTACCCCAATGGCGGAAAATATGTAGGTCTGATAGGCTATGCCTATGGAGCGACGATAAAGAACGTCGGGGTTATTGATTCTTATATTAATGGTTATTCTTATGTTGGCGGCATTTGCGGCTATTTTTATTCATATACAACCATAACCAACAGCTACAACACAGGAACGATTTCGGGTTCGTATGAATATGTCGGCGGCATTTGCGGCTATAGTTATCATGGCACCCAAACCAACTGCTACAACACAGGAACGGTTTCGGGTTATTCTTCTGGCGGCATTTGCGGTGGTGGTTATGATTGCACCCAAACCAACTGCTACTATCTGTCAAGTTGCGGCAGTAAAAACTCTCTTGGTGTTTCTGCTACAGCGGAAGAGTTTGCAAGCGGAAAAATAACCTATCTGCTCAATGGCAGCACAAGCGGCGACGACAATGTGTGGCGACAAAACATTGATAATGAAGCCGTTGACGCACACCCTGTGTTGGATAAAACCCACGCCGTAATATATGTATCGCAGCCGTGTACAAGCGGATTCAGCAATACCGAAGATGCTGTTCTGCCACACTCAACAGCAGATGCGACTGGACGCTGCACGGCTTGCGGCCAATTCATAGCTCAAGGCACTTTGGTAACCGAAAGCAACTGCGGCAGTTTGAATCTCACAGCCGATTTTGTTGGCTACTATGCCATTAGCAACTCGGGCGAACTCTATTGGTTTGCCGATTTGGTAAATAATGGCGAAACCGCTGCCAATGCTGTCCTGACAGCCGACATTGTAGTAAATGCAAACGTGCTTACTGCCGAAGGCGAACTCTACGGCACACCAACTTACAGTTGGACACCGATTGGAACTTCAAGTAAACAATATGCAGGCACATTCGACGGCAACAGCCACACCATTAGCGGCTTGTATTTCAATAACACAACTCAAAACTACGTAGGTCTGATAGGCAATACCAATGGAGCGAAGATAAAGAACGTCGGGGTTATTGATTCTTATATTAAAGGTGGCCTATATGTCGGCGGCATTTGCGGTATACATGGTACCCAAACCAACTGTTACAACACGGGAACGGTTTCGGGTAGCCAGTATGTCGGCGGCATTTGCGGTGGTGGTGGCACCCAAATCAACTGCTTCAACACAGGAACGGTTTCGGGTGGCGGCATTTGCGGGTATGATGGCACCCAAACCAACTGCTACTATTTGGAAAGTTGCGGCAGTAAAAACTCTCTTGGTGTTTCTGCTACAGCCGAAGAGTTTGCAAACGGAAAAATAACCTTCCTTCTCAATGGCAGCACAGGCGTCGACGGCAATGCGTGGCGTCAAAACCTTGGCGTTGGTGGCGACGCATACCCTGTGTTGGACAACACCCGTGCTGTGGTATATGCCTCGCAGCCGTGTACAAGCGAATTCAGCAATACCGAAGGTGTTGTTAAAGAGCACCCGTCGGTGGATGCGTTAGGACGCTGCACTGCTTGTGGCCAATCCACAGTTCAAGGCACTTTGGTAACCGAAAACAACTGCGGCAGTTTGAATCTTACTGCCGATTTCATTGGCTACTACGCCATTAGCAACACTGCCGAACTCTATTGGTTTGCCGATTTGGTAAATAATGGCGAAACCACTGCCAATGCCGTCCTGACAGCCGACATTGTAGTAAACGAAAACGTTCTGAACGAAGATGGCACTCTCAACGGCACGCCAACTTACAGTTGGACACCGATTGGAACTTCGAGTAATAACTTCAAAGGCACATTCGACGGCAACGGCCACACCATTGGCGGTTTGTATTTCAATAACACAACTTTCAAAGACTACCCTAATGGCGGCAACCATGTCGGTCTGATAGGCCGTACCAATGGAGCGAAGATAAAGAACGTCGGGGTTGTTGATTCGTATATTAAAGGATGTTGGTATGTTGGCGGCATTTGCGGTTATTGTGATTATAACATAAACGCAACCATGACCAACTGCTACAACACAGGAACGGTTTGCGGTACGCGTCATGTTGGCGGCATTTGCGGCTATTTTTATTCATATACAACCATAACCAACAGCTACAACACAGGAACGGTTTCGGGTACGGGCGAATATGTTGGCGGCATTTGCGGCTTTATTTATTATGGCACCCAAACCAACTGCTACAACACAGGAACGGTTTCTTCAGGTTCTCACTATGTTGGCGGCATTTGCGGTGGTGGTAGTCTCAAAATGACCAACTGCTATTACTTGGCAGGTTGCGCCAAAGACGGAAACAACGTGGTGCAATATGGCGTTGGCAATGAAACAACAGGACAAACAACTGCCGACGTGGCTGGCAAGACAATATCGGCCACAGCCAAAGAGTTTGCAAGCGGCAAAATCGGCTATCTGCTCAACCAAAACAATAATAATGCATGGTATCAAAATTTGTATTCCGATGAATATCCTTTGCTTGATAATACTCATAATCCTATATCGGGCTATATTGAAGAAGATGGCGATACATACACCGTGGTTGGCAATGTGTATTTGGCTACCGATTACGAGATTGCCGAGGGAAAAACACTCTGCGTACCTGCTGGAACGTCGCTTACCACAACTGGTAATGCGGTAATCACCAACAATGGCACTTTGATTGTCAATGGCACTCTGACTGTCAGCGGTGCTGTTTCGGGCAACAATATTGAGGGCGACGGCAGTTTCTTCTTCAGCCGTCTGCTCAATACCGATTTGGTGCTCAACACCACAAGCTACACCTATAAAGGCACTGCCTACACACTCGAAAGCGGAATTGATTATACTTTTGGCCGCACAATTTTGGGAAAAGAGTTTGCTTTTAATGGCTCATACACACCCACTTACAGCAATAACACCAATGCTGGCACAGCCACTGTAACACTCACAAACAATGCCGACGCGGAGAATGTTGTAAGTCAGCAATTTACAATCGCGGCAAAAGAAGTGGAACTTGTTTGGAGCACAGCTGCCTTTACCTATAACGGCACAGCCCAAGCACCCTCGGCAACAGTTGCAAGCGGCAGCCTCTGCGGCAGCGACGAGTGCAATGTAACAGTCAGCGGCGCACAAACCAACGCGGGCACAAGCTACACTGCTACGGCAACGGCATTGGATAACGCGAACTATGCGTTGCCAGCGGCTAATACAAAAGAGTTTGCAATAGGCAAGGCAACGCCCACATATACATTGCCTGAAAATCTGGCAATTAAGTGTGGGCAGCCATTAGCCGACTTCACTTTACCGTCGGGTTTCACAATAGAGAATACGAATGTGGAACTGGTCGTTGGAGAAAATACAGTTACGGTAACATTTACCCCCGAAGACGCTGATAATTACGAAGTTGTGACGGGCCTCGAAGTGAAGCTGACAAAGTCTCACGCTGTGGTAACCGATGCCGCCGTTGCCCCAACTTGCACCGCGACAGGTTTGACAGAAGGTTCGCATTGCTCGGGTTGCAACACGGTGTTTGTGGCGCAGGAAGTTATACCTGTCATTGCCCACACCGCAGGCGAGGCAGTTGCCGAGAACTTGAAGGCCGCAACTTGCACCGAGGCTGGCTCGGTTGATTCGGTGGTTTACTGCACGGTTTGCAAAGAAGAGATAAGCCGCAAGACTGTTGTTATTGATTCTCTCGGCCACAAAGCCGACAGTGTTCTGTTCGAGAACATCAAGTCGGCAACTTGCACCGAGGCCGGCTCTTACGACTCGGTTGTCTATTGCTCGGTTTGCAAGGCTGAGGTTAGCCGCACCGCTATCACCACTCCTGCCAACGGTCACAAAGCCGACAGCGTGGTTATCGAGAACATAGTTGTGGCAACACACACTGCAACAGGTTCTTACGACTCGGTTGTTTACTGCTCGGTTTGCAAAGCCGAAATTAGCCGCAAGACTATTGAGGTTGCCATGACCGACATCATCTCGGTAGCCGTAAGCAAGATGCCTAACAAGCTGACTTACAAGGTTGGCGAGAAACTCGACGTTACCGGTGGCAAGTTGAAAGTTACCTTCAGCGACAGCACCTCGATTGAGGTTGACATACTGGACGTAATGGTTTCGGGCTTCGATGCAACAGTTGCCGGCAAGCAGTCGCTCACCATCACTTACACCGATGGCGGAAAAACCTACACCGCAACATTCGACATCGAGGTTGAGGAAGAGGAAAGCACCGCCGTTGCCGAGGAGGCCGCAGCCGCAGTCAGCATCTACGCCTTCGACAACACCATCGTTGTTGAGGCTGCCCAGGCACTCACCGGCGAGATTGCAGTGTTCGACCTCAAAGGTCGCATGATAGCCAAAGCATTGGCCGCTGGCTCACGCACCGAGATTCAGATGCCGAATGCCGGTATCTACATTGTCAAAGCTGGCGCCGCCGCCGAGCGCGTAGTTATCAAGTGATTATAAACTGACTCAACTAAATCATATTTATAATCTGTGGAGCGGGGCTGTCCGATGATTCGGGCGGCCCTGCCTTTTTTAATTATGAGTATTGAAATCAGAATTTAGAATATGCGGATAAAAGGAAAGCGATGTGGTTTGTGAATCAAAATTCACTTATGCCTTGTCACTTGTAACTTATGCCTTATGCCTTGTCACTTGTACCTTGTCACTTGTACCTTATCACTTATAACTCCTTCCGCATCCGCGCTACCGGAATACCCATTTTCTCACGGTATTTGGCAACTGTGCGGCGCGCTACTTGATATCCTTTTTTCTGGAGAATGTCGGCCAAGGCCTCGTCGTTCAGCGGCGACTGTTTGTTCTCGCCGCGCACAGCCTCTTCCAGAATGCTTTTCACCTCACGCGACGACACCTCCTCGCCACTGTCGGTTTTGATTGAGTCGGAGAAGAACCATTTGAGCGGATAGATGCCGAAGTCGGTCTGTATATATTTGCTGTTAGCCACGCGCGAAATGGTGCTCACATCGAGTCCGGTGATATCGGCAATATCTTTCAGAATCATCGGGCGAAGCTTTTTCTCATCACCATCAAGGAAGTAGTTGCGCTGGTAGTTGACAATGGCTCGCATGGTGGAGAGCAACGTTATTTTCCGTTGCTGAATGGCGTCGATGAACCATTTTGCCGAGTCGATTTTTTGCTTCACAAAGTTGATAGTCTCTTTGTCTTGCTGTGTGCGTTTCGCTTTTGCGGCAAGTTGCTCAAGCATATTAGTATAGGTGCGGCTGATGCGCAGGTCGGGCGTATTATGCTCGTTCAGAATCACTTCCAGATTGCCGTCGTTGTTCTCGAGCACAAAATCGGGCGTTATGGGCTGCGATGTGCGCTCCTGCGGGTTCGAGTAGCCGCCGCCCGGCTTGGGGTTCAGCTTCAGAATCTCCTCAAGCGCCTCTTTCAACTGTTGCTCCGTAACACCCGTGTGCGACAATATCTTATCGTAATGCTTGCGCGAGAAATCGGTGAAATTCTTGCTTATGATTTTGGTTGCCAGCTGCACCGCTTCCGAATTCTGATTGCGCCGTTTCAGCTGAAGCAACAGGCACTCCTGCAATGTGAGCGCACCCACACCGGCCGGGTCAAAACCCTGCACAATGTCGAGGGCTTGCCGCAACTCCTCTTCGCTGGCCTCAATGTTCTGCATAAATGCCAGGTCGTCCGAAATCGACTCAAGGTCGCGGCGCAAATAGCCGTCATCGTCGATGCTGCCAATGATGTATTCGGCAAGTTTGCGCTGGCGGTCGCTCATCTTCAGAACACCAAGCTGGCTCATCAGGCTCTCGTGGAACGTGTGTCCCTGCGACAGCGGCGTCTCGCGCACCTCGTCATCGGGCGAGTAGTTGTTGGCATAGAGCTTGTACGACGGAATGTAATCGTCGTCGTTCAGGTAGCCGTCCATCGACAACTCGTCCTGGTCTTTGGGGTCGTCGGGCAGCGGCTCCTCGTTGTCGGAGCGGCGTTCAAAATCCGACTCCTCAAGCGCCGGGTTCTCCTCCATCTCGCTCTTGATGCGCTGGTCGAGCTGCATAATGGGCACCTCAAGCAACCGAATCACCTGAATCTGTTGTGGTGTCAGCTTCTGAACTAATTTCTGTTGTAGACTTTGTTTCAACATCGATACCCATTTTTGCGGCCGCTAAGATAGTCAATTTGCGTCTAAACCGAAAATGTTGACGGAAGTCGGTTTTTTGTGTTTGAGAAATAACAATATACATTGTGAAAATTTGAAAAAAGTCATTATTTTTGTCAATTCAAATCATTTTTTGAAACACTTTTCAATATGGAATCAAACAAAAAGATTGTTGTGCCTTGGGACTTTACCGAAGTTGCTGAAAACGCTTTGGCACATGCCGTGAAAATTGCGAAAGCCATCAATAACAGCCTTGTGCTTCTACATATTGTTAAGGCTGACAGTGATGTTGACGAGGCTATGCAGAAACTGCAGCCTATAGCCGCCGACAACGAGAAAAAAACATCGCTGAAGACAGAAGCTGTGGTGCTTGCCGGCTCAATATTCACCACCATTGGCGAATATACAAAGGACCGCGACGACATCAACCTTGTTATTATGGGAACCCACGGAATGAAAGGTATGCAAAAGCTTACCGGCAGCTGGGCCCTCAAGGTTATTGTCAGCTCGTATGTGCCGTTTGTAGTTGTGCAAGACCCTCCGCAGGAGAACTCTTCGTTCAACAAGATTGTCTTCCCTGTCGATTTCAAAACCGAAAACCGCGAGAAACTTGTGTGGGCAATATATTTCGGCAAGATTTTCAACTCGAAGATATATTTTATAAAACAAGCCGTGAGAGATTCAGCTCTGGTGAAGAAAGTCAACACAAACCTGTCGTTCGCCAAGAAATATCTAACCAAATACGAGGTTGAATACGAAATGGCCGACACTGCCGAGGGCGGAAACTTCGCTCAACAGACTATCGACTACGCGCAGAAGATTGACGCCGGCCTGATGATGATAATGACAACCAAGGATATAGGCACTCTTGATTATGTGCTGGGCGCAAGCGAGCAATATATTATCGCCAACACCGCCCGCATCCCGGTTATGTGCGTCAACCCACGCAAAATCAACAACTTCTCGCTGGGTTCGCTTTATTAGAATACAAGCAAAACGTTATAAAAAAGCAATCAGGTAAGTCGGACACGGAAATAAACACCGTTACGCACTGATTGCTTTTTTTGTGTTATTACCAACACCTAACACCCAAAAAACAACACCCGTTTACAACTCTCCGTTCAGGAACTGCGTGTAAATCTTGCTTTGTTTCTCAAATTCAAGCAGGAAGCCGTCGTGGCCGTAAACCGAGGCCAGGATGCGCAAAACGCTGCCTTTGATGCCTTTGTGGATAATCAGCTGGTCCTCAACAGGGAACAGAATGTCGGTGTCAATGCCGATGACAAGTGTGTGTGCTGTGATGCGCCCCAATGCGGCTTGGAAACCGTCGCGGCCACGGCCAACGTTGTGCGAGTCGAGCGCTTTCGACAGCGTGTAGTACGAGTAGGCGTTGAAACGGTCAGCCAGTTTGTTGCCCTGATGCACCTGATACGAGCTTACGCGGAAATGGTCCAGTTTGTCAAGGTCGTTCGGGTCCTCGGCTTGCGTGCGGTTGAATGTCTCGCGGTTGCGGTAGCTGATGAGCGCCATTGCGCGTGCCGATTTCAAACCAAGCTCGCCGCCGTTCGGATTGTCATCGTAGAAAGTCTGGTCGGCCTCGATAGCCATGCGCTGCGCCTCGTTGAACGCCGAAACCCACGGAGTGTTGACAGCCGTAGTTGCCACAAAAAAGGCGTTCTTGATAAGCGGCGGATTGCTGATGGCCCATTCAATGGCCTGATGTCCGCCAATCGAGCAACCAAGGATTATTTCTATCGAATTGATACCAAGATATTTGCGCAGAATCTCGTGGCATTTCACCTGGTCGCGGACGGTGATGAGCGGGAAGCTGCGGTAGTAAGGCTTGCCAGTTGCCGGATTGATGCTCAACGGGCCTGTGGTGCCGTAGCACGAGCCAAGAATGTTGGCGCAGACGATGAAATATTTGGCGGGGTCGAAGAATTTGCCCTCGCCCACCATTCCCGGCCACCAGTCAACGGGGTCGGCGTTGGCGGTGTAGGCGTGGCACATCCACACCACGTTGCTTTGGTCGGCGTTCATTTTGCCGTAGGTCACGTAGGCAATGTCGAGTTCGGCAAGGTGCTCGCCGCATTCAAGGTCGAGACCCTCGCTGTGGTGGTAGTATTTCACGCTTTTGCCGCCGTCGTGCGACAGATATTTATCTTGAATTATCATTGTTTTAAATATTGAAGTTTACAAAATCGAACTATCGGCGCCTGAAACTTGTCAAACACCTATTTCATTATATCGCAATCTGTTGGGGGATAAATTATAGCACCAACTGGTGCATCGACGATTTTGTTGACGCTTCGAAATAAAATTCGATTTTGCTGCAAAAATTCTTTTTCATTTTCAATCTGTTATAATTCCCTTGCGGACTATCCCGCCTTAGGGTTAGGTATTAGCACCTTTCGTTTGTGAGAAGGTTGCTATAACTTCATCGAGCCTATTCTCTCCGTTATTCTGTATAACATCACAAGTCGCCTTGTGAAATTGCGCGGCAAATTTATTCAGATAATTCGGTTACGCAAAATGATTATTTCTTGCTGATGCAACTTGGAATGATGCCGCGTGAACTGTTTTTGATGAAATCGACAATATAGTTGCGCTCAGGGCTTTCGGGCAGAGTCTCCATAACTTGCGCAAGAGCCTGCGAAATGTTCAATCCGCTCTGATAGATGATGCGGTAAACATCGTGAATGGCGCTTATTGTCTCGTTTGAGAATCCGCGACGGCGCAAGCCAACCAAATTCAATCCGAAATAAGCCAACGGCTCCTCGCCGGCAATTACATACGGCGGAATGTCTTTCGGTATTTTTGAGCCGCCCTGAATCATTACGTATGAACCGATGTGTGTGAACTGATGGACAAGCGAGCCACCTCCGATAACGGCAAAATCGTCGATGTGAACCTCGCCGGCAAACTGTGAAGCGTTGGAGATTATCAGGTTGTTGCCCAAAACGCAGTCGTGGCCAACGTGGGTGTAAGCCATCAGCAAGTTGTTATTGCCTATGACGGTGCGGCCTGTCGAGTTGGTGCCACGGTTGATGGTCACAAACTCACGGATGGTGTTGTTGTCGCCAATCTCGCAGGTGGTGTATTCGCCCACAAACTTCAAATCCTGTGGAACGGCACCCAGCACGGCGTGCGGAAAAATGCGGCAGTTGCTGCCGATGCGCGTGCCTTCGCAAATGACGGCGCCACTCATGATTTTTGTTCCGTCGCCAATAACAACATCTTTGTCGATAGTTACAAACGGCCCAATTTCGACATTCTGCCCAATTTTGGCATCCGGATGAACGCTTGATAGTTTATATTCCATTATCCTTCAGTATTCGATTCGTTATTTTCTTCGTCAGTTTTGTTGCGCACAAGCTGCGCCATAAGCTCGGCCTCCATTGCCAGCGACGAGCCCACAAACATCTGTCCGCGCATGTGGCAGATGCCGCGGCGCACCGGCATAATATATTCGAGCCTGAAAATCAGCGTGTCGCCCGGCACAACCTTCTGTTTGAATTTGACATTGTCAATCTTCAGGAAGTAGGTTGACCACTCTTTCGGATTCTCGACATCTTTCAGTGCCAGAATACCGCCAACCTGCGCCATTGCTTCAATCTGAAGCACTCCCGGCATAACAGGTTCCTGCGGAAAATGCCCCACAAAAAACGGCTCGTTCATTGTCACGCACTTGACACCCACCACCGATGTCTCATTTATCTCGATAATCTTATCGACAAGCAAGAACGGCGGGCGGTGCGGCAGAACTTTCATTATGTCGTTGATGTCGTAAACAGGCTTCTGGTCAGGAAGATAGATGGGCGCGATGCCGTTTTTCTGTTCAAATTTGATAACCTGGCGAATCTGTTTTGCAAACTCGGTGTTGGCAAAATGTCCCGGTTTTTTGGCGATGAATTTGCCCTTTATCATCTTGCCGGTCAGCGCAAGGTCGCCGATGATGTCGAGCAACTTGTGGCGGGCCGGTTCGTTGTCGAACTTGAGGTCGTCGTTCAGGATGCCCTCGCGCGCCTCAACACGCGGTTTGTTGCACACGTCGGCAATATGGTCGAACTCCTCCTGCGATATTTTGTTCTCAACAATCACAATGGCGTTGTCGAGCTGGCCGCCTTTTATCAGGTTCATTTTGAAGAGCGGAATCAGCTCGTGAGCGAACACAAAAGTGCGACACCTGGAAATGTTTTCCTCAAACTCCGAAATGTCGTTGATGCTTGCGAATTGCTGTCCTAACACTTTGGAATTGAAGTCGATAAGAACATCAATGCTGAATTTGTCATCAGGGTAGGCGATTATTTCGATGCCGCGCTCCTCGTTTATGTAGCGGATGTTTTTGCGGACACAAAAATATTGGCGTTCAGCGTCTTGCTCCTCAATGCCGGCTTCTTTCAACACTTTCAGAAACTCGATTGAGCTGCCGTCCATAATCGGTGTTTCCGGTCCGTCAATCTGAATAAGTATGTTGTCGATACCCCGACTGTAAACGGCTGCCATAACGTGCTCAATGGTGGAAACGCGAGCGTCGCCACGGCCTATTGTTGTACCGCGCGATGTGTCGATAACGTATTCGGCAAGTGCCGGGATGGTTGGTTGTCCCTCTAAATCAACGCGTTGAAATCTATATCCTGAATCAATTGGCGCAGGTTTGAATGTCATTGTTACGTGGGCGCCGGTGTGCAACCCTGTTCCTGCGAGCGAAACCTCTTTTTTAATGGTTCGTTGTCTATCCATTGTGTTGTTTTGTGTTGCTATTAAGGTTTTTGCAAAAACCGCGCAAAAGTAAAGGTTTATAAATTCATTTCAAAAAATCATTTCCGAACATTTATGCTGTTGGAAATGAGCGTATTATAAAGGTGCATTTTCCAAAAAGACACACTACACCCTTACCCACACAATTAAAGACAATCGAAAAAGGGGAAACCCTACCTGCTTTTGAAGATTTTTTGCACGTTTTTGCTTTTACTTCCTTTCCAGCTCCGGCTGCGCGAATAATGTGCGCCAGGCTGGGTCCGACTCGTATTGGGCAAAATCGTTGAAGCCCATTGATATGGCTTTGTTGTACGATTCAACCATGGCGGCGCGGTCGTTTATCATCAGGTAGTAACGGGCAAACATCAGATAGACACCCGGATTCTCGGGGTCGACAAGCTCGTAAATCTTCAGTTTCTTGTAGGCTTTTTCGGCATCGTTGTTCAAGATGTCGCTGTTGGCGAGCGAGTATGTCACCATGCTCAGATAGGCCATAAGGCGCTTGCTGGTGACGCTCACCTGCTCGTCTTTGCTGGCTATGCTTTTCTCAAAATTCTCAACTTCGGTCTTCCACCAGTCCAAATCGCGGTTCTCGATTGAGCCGATAAACTGTCCGCGCAAGTGTATCTCTTTGAGCGACATCTCTTGCATTTTCTTCAGCTGACTGGCAAAAACGGGACTTTCGCTCAGATTGCTCATATACGACGACAAACGGATATCCTTGTCGAGCGGGCCATACCAGCTCTCGATGCGCAGCAACATCTCCGACGCTTTTATAAACCGTCCTTCCGACAGATACGCAGACACCGAGTCGCTCATTGCGGCGTAAACCGTCTTAAGCCATTTAACGTCAGTGGGTTTCAGCCCGAAGTGCATTGCATTAATATCGAAGGCCTGGAACACTGTCTCGTATGTTGCGGCCGAGGGCCACTCATGCTTGCCGTCGAACACAACCGAGGTGAACGGCATCTGCATATTGCTGAAAAGCGCCAGGCTCTGCTGCATGTCGTGATAGTTGAAATCGCAGTTGCCAACCAGACTCACGTAACAAAAAGTGCTGTCGGGGCGGACAGTAGGATTGACCGAACCGCCGCAAGCCGCAACTCCGTGAATCTCAGGCATATTCAAACCATACAACATCGCTATTTTGGCACCGCCCGAAAAGCCGCTCAGATAGATGCGCTTGGTATCTACCGCACCCTGCGAAAGCACCTCGGCAACCATTCCGCGGACAATTTTCTCTGTCTCGCCAGCCGACATGCCGTTGCGCAAATCGTTGCTACCGAACAATATATAACCATATTTATCGGCCAGTTTGGCGTAGGCTTCCACCGGCAGATAACCCTGGCTGTGCGGGTCGAAGAAGATGATTGCGGGCATCTTGCCGCCATCGGTTTGCGGAGTGTAAACTGTGTAGTGGATTGATGTGTCGGCGGCACAGCTCTTAGTCTCCATTGTTCCGCTGACGCCTGTTTTGTCTGTGTTGCCGCAGGCCTGAAAAAGAACGGCCGATGCAGCTATCAAAATAGTTCTGATTCTCATTTTTTCTGATTTAATGCCCCAAAAATAGAAAAATATCGACAGCCCGCATACGGACTTCACGCATTATGGCAACCCAAACAGCTGTTCAGCGTTCCGTGTTGTCTGTTCGGCCACCGCCTCAATGCCGATGCCTTTTATCTCCGCCATTTTTTGCGCTATCAGCGGAATGTAGCTGCTCTCGTTGCGTTTCCCGCGATACGGAACAGGCGCCAGATAAGGACAATCGGTTTCCAAAAGAAGATGACTGATATCTATCTGATTTACAATGTCGGGCAAGTCCGATTTCTTGTAGGTAAGCACTCCGCCAATGCCCAGCATAAAACCCATATCGATGGCTTGCCGCGCCTGCTCCAACGTGCCCGAAAAGCAATGAAAAACACCGCGCAAACGGCTGTCAGCCAGCGGCTCAAGGGCGGCAATGGTTTTCTCTATCGCGTTGCGGATATGGACAATGACGGGCAGATTCAGCTCCTTTGCCCACCGCACCTGCGTTGTAAAAGCATCGAACTGCTCGCGCTCAAATGTCTGGTCCCAATAAAGGTCGATGCCGATTTCGCCAATGGCGTAGAACCGGCGACCGCTGGCAAGCATCTTCTCAACTTCCTTTAAATCACCTTTATACGACGCACCAACAGATGTCGGGTGCAAGCCGGCGCATGGGAAGAAATGCTCCGGTGCCGAGTCGGCCAAACTGAGCATCGCCTGCCGCGATGTGGCGTCGATGTCGGGAAGAATAAGCCGCCTTACTCCGGCCTGAAAACTGCGGCTGACGGCCTCGGCGCGGTCGGTGTCGAACTCCTCGGCGTAGATGTGCGAATGGGTGTCGATGAAATCAAGCATGGCCTCTCTCCTAAAAATCAAACTGCAAACCGGTCTTCACTTCGTTGCCGCCAAACGCCTGATAAAAAGCACATTGCGCAGCTATTCCGGTGCAGTGCGACGGCATTACAATCTTCACGTCCAACTGTTTCAAATAATCGATAGTGGCTTGCAAGCGACTGTCGGCATGTTTGAGGTGGAAGCCGCCAACAACGCCGTAAACCTCGCCAACGCCCGTAACCTTGCGCGCCTGCTCAACAATATTGCAGATGCCCGAATGAGCGCAACCCGACACTACAACCAATCCCTTGCCAGTAGTGACAGCCAAAGCCGAATCGTCGGCAACCACGTCGGGCTGGCCGTCGGTGAAATGGAAGTGTGCGCGGCTCTCGTTCTCGAACGGCACAACGCGCGGAATCTCGCCCAGAAAAACTATCTGCTCCGACAGCCACAGCGACTCGCGCGTCAGCACAAAGCGGTTGCCATGCGCCTCAATATCGGCTCGGGTAGCTTCAATGGAAATGTTACGCCCCGATGTGCCTGAGATGCGCTGCGCAAAAATGCCCGGATGAGCGACAATCGTTTTTCCGTGCAGATACCGCATTCCGTTGCCGTGGTCGTAGTGGCCGTGGCTCAGCACCACCGTTTCAATGGTGTCGATATCGATGCCCATTATTCGGGCGTTGTCAAGAAACAAATCGGAAGCTCCAGTATCGAACAGAATGCGCTTGTCGGCCTCAACAGCAAACGACAGCCCATGCTCGGCCCTGCATCGCGATGATGCCGATTTGTCTGACAATATACTGATTTTCAAAGCGTTCATCTTATTGTTCAGGCCTGGCAGTATATCGGAATTGAAATCATCGCCCTTATTTTCAGCTTAATAACGCAGCCTTTTCTTGCGCGGCGCAATGCGATGGATGAGAGCCGCCAACAGGAATGACACAATAGTACTGAGAACGCTCACTATCAGCCATTTGAGCAAAACATGAATGTCAACTGGTTTCATCAGCAAAATGAATGTGATGACAGGCAGCGGATGTATGGCGATAACGCTCAGCACAAGCTCCGAAAGCCGCGCGGCAGTTTTGTTTTTCTTGTTCAAATATCTGAAAAACAGCGTCTCGACAAAGAAACAGCCGCCCATGCTTGCCATTGGCTCCCATATCGACATAAAAAGCGATTGCGATGTAAGGCGCCCCGAAACCTCGGTCCAGCTTCCGCTGTAATAGATAGCCATCACAAGCAACGGAAGGCAGATGACGGCAAACGACACCCATGGAATCGAAAAACTGATGGACACTTTTGTCACCCAGCTGTTTTTGGCGGCAACAAGACCGGAAATGTACATGCCAGCAAAAAGCGCTAAATAGCCCACGTGCATAAGCCCATAAAAATCGTAAATGGGCGCAAAAATGCGGATAACAAACGTTGCAACACCCACGCCCAGCACAAACAGCGCCGAACGCAGCTGCGCCGACTGCTGGCGGATTTCGATTATCAGTTGCATGCGCCGCTCGAACCATTTCTTGTAGATGCAGTAACAGATATTGAAAATCAGCATCACAACAAAGAAGTAGAACGGACCCGAATTAAGCTGCTGAAAACAGAATTCAATCATCGACCTTTGCAATAGTGACTCGACATCGAACTGATTGACTGCCAAATATATGCACGGCTGAATGACAAACAAGAACAAGGCTATCAGCCCGCCTATTCTGACAATGGTATGCACCACAAAAGCCTTTGGCCCGTAACGCTCATAAAGTTTGAACGCGCTGCTGCCGATAATGGTGGCGAAAATGGCCAATAATGTCGTCCGCACAATCAGAATTACGATAACCGCTGCCATGTGCGGAAATCCCACAAATGATGTGGCTTGTGCGGCATCAAACCAACCGCCCATGACGCTGTAAATAATCATCGTCTGGATAAACACCACCACGCACGCCAAAGTGACGCGCAGCGGATGCATAAAATGATATTTGTCTGATTCCAACACAACTGGTTTGTTTGCAAACAACAAGGATACACAGAAATGACTTACAATCCAAATTTAATTGGGGAATAAAACTCGAAGCCCCAAAAATACGATAAAACGCAAGGGGTTTTCGTTAATTCAGTCAGTCTGTTGACTGAATTTAGCTAAATTCAGTCAGTTGATTGACGGAATTTTTATATATTTGCAAAAAATTACAGCTATGGGAACGATTAAGCGTTTGTTATACAGCGAGATTCAGAGCCGGATGCAGCCAAACAAGGTTATGCTACTCTTTGGCGCACGGCGTGTCGGGAAAACTGTTCTGATGATGCAGTTGGTTGATGAGTTCGACGGGCGGAAAATGGTGCTGAACGGTGAGGACTACGACACGCAGGCAATGCTTGCCGAGCAAACTGTTGCCAATTACCGCAATCTGTTTGGCAATATCGACCTTCTGGCAATCGACGAGGCGCAGAATATTCCAAATATTGGCAACAAGCTGAAACTGATAGTCGATGAGGTTCCGGGCATTCGCTTAATCGCTTCAGGCTCGTCGTCGTTCGACTTGAAAAACAGCGCAGGAGAGCCGCTTGTGGGGCGCAGCACACAATTCCTACTCACTCCGTTCTCACAACGTGAGTTGTCGCAGACCGAGAACGCATTGCAAACCCGCCAAAATCTTGAGAGCCGGCTTATCTACGGCGCATACCCAACTGTGGCGCTGATGAGCGACAACCAACAGCGGAAAGAGTATCTGCGCGACATTGTCGATGCCTATCTGCTGAAAGACATTTTGAGTATTGACGGCATAAAAAACACAGCTAAAATGCGCGATTTGCTTCGGCTTGTTGCCTTTCAAACTGGCGCCGAGGTATCGCTTGACGAGTTAGGCAAACAGCTGTCTATCAGCAAGAACACCGTGGCTCGCTATCTCGATTTACTCAGTAAGGTGTATGTGCTTTTCAAGGTTGGCGGCTTCTCGCGTAACCTGCGCAAGGAGGTTGCAAAAACGACCAAATGGTATTTCTACGACAATGGTATCCGCAACGCTGTGATTAACAATTTTTCACCGTTAAGCCTGCGACAAGACGGCGGCCGTATGTGGGAGAACTACATTATTGGCGAGCGAATGAAGCGTAACCTTAACGAGCGCCGATACAATGAGTTTTACTTTTGGCGAACATACGACCAACAAGAGATTGACCTTATTGAGACCGACGAGACTGACATTCAGGCGTTTGAGATAAAGAAAGGGGAGAAAAATCCGCCTTGCCCAAAGGCCTTTTCCGATGCTTATCCCAATGCGCGGTACAATGTTATCAGAAAGGACAATTACCTTGAGTTTGTTTGAAACGGCATTAATTCAGTCAGTCTATTGACCGAATTTAGCTAAATTCAGTCAGTTGATTGACGGATTTTTTGGTTTTGTGGTCAAACAATAACCGATGCTATTTTCGTTTGCGGCGTTTTTTTGTTGATGGAAATAAAATCCATTACATTTACAATTGATTTTCGTAAAACGATGTCTATGGAAGCAACAGTCTTCAATCCCACTCAATTGCATTTGTTGAAGATGTTTTCGCGTCTCGATTCGGAACAAGACTTGAAAGAAGTTCAGCAAGTGTTATCAGACTATTACTTTAAAAAGGTTGAGAAGCGTGCCGCCGAAATCAGTAAAGAGAAAAAATGGACACCGGAAATGCTGGAAACAATGGCTAACGAACATTTTCGCACTCCTTACAAAGGAAAATCAACTTTTCCCTAAATAAAAAATCCCTCAATGAGGGACTTTTTTTAAGAAATTCTCCCTTAATGAGGGATAATTTTGTTGGTTTTTCTCCCTCAATGAGGGATTTTAGGCGGTTTCGCTTCTTTAATTTGAAGATTGTGACACCAGTGGTGACACAATTACCGTTGCCAACAACGATTTCCGCGCTGAAAGCGCAAAACAGCCCAGCCCAAGGCAAGCGTAGCGGCGCCTTGGGTAACGTTACCACATAACGTTGGCGCCCTACAGGGGCAACACATAAAAACGCTTTACGACTTGCGCCTTCAGCGCGCCGTGGTGGCGGGTTCGCATTACCCAACGTGTCGTTCGCTGCGCTCACTCTGCGTTGGGCTATAAACGAGTTGCGCTTTCAGCGCGCTGGCTTTATTCGCTTTTTCCTTCAATTACAGCAATATCCTTCGGATCGGTTATGTGTATAATTATAACTTATAATATGGAGATTTTTCGTCCGTCAAATATATTTGAGATGTGATTTTCTTTCTAAAAATCTTTCTTTTATAACGCAATAATTGATACAATAATGGTATTTTATAAGTGTCAACTAATCCACTCAATTTAGATTTAAATCCACCATCAAAATATTCTATTGAAGATTTAAAATCCTTTGTTTGAATTTCCATAGGATAATGCAAATACACATTTTTATAGCAATTATGTTTGTAAAAGTATTCCCAAGAATCCGCGGCGGCAGACACGGGAATTATCGTATCGCTCATTTTTTTAGCAGCTTCTTTGCCAATAATATAAGCTGTAGCAGCTCCAAATTGCAATAGTTCTATAGGGTAAAACAATGCTCCTGATGTAATATTTTTTGAACCAGTTTTTGATAAAAAGGCTCCACGTAACGCTGTGTAATAGAGCAAAACAATATCGTTATTTCCTATTGTTTTGGAAATATCGGACAACAAAGTCTTAATATTTGAAGGCAAGACAACATCATCTTCCAAAACAAGAGCTATATCAAACGAACTTTGAATAAATAAATCGAGTGCTTTTTTGTGCGATAATGCGCACGCTATTGCTCCTTTGGTTAACCAGTAAGGACTTTGTTTGACACGTTCCATATTAGCCTGCGAATACAGAATGTTTTCGTCAACACACTGTCCATCTATGGCATCAACCATAGTGTAATTTATGTTTAAAGACTGAAGATGAGATTGTATATATGTGCGTCTTCGTTTGGCTCTTTCCAAACTGATGACAAAAATTCCGACACTCATATTGATAGTTTAGCTGGCACCAACTACCAACACAAATCATAGTATCAGAAAAAAGAAAGGCGCGGACCTTCAACTATTCACGTTCACGGGGAGCGTCGCGGAACCCCGCCACCTATCATAGCCTCTGTCCACACCCGAAGGTGTGACATTTATGATATGTGTCGCAGGTCGAAGCTATTGCTGCCTGTGAACGTTTATTGCTCTTATTCTGATGTGAACCAAGAGTTTGCGACGCTTTTGATTCGAACGTGAATAATAGTCAATGCGTTATGTTAATACTAAAATCAGATTCTCTATTCCGTATAAAGTGTGTTTTAAATTTTACTCAAAAATATGCGTTTGGCGCGAAAAAGCAAATAAGAAGGCTGTGTGTGTGGCATGATAAAAACAGAAAACCCCTCAACTTTCGTCAAGGGGTTTGTACCCGGAGCCGGGGTCGAACCGGCACAGGGGTGAACCTACTGGTGTTTGAGACCAGCGCGTCTACCGATTCCGCCATCCGGGCGTTTCCGTAAAAGGCTTGCAAATATAGATAATTTCAAAAAGCGGACAAACTTTTTTTAATTCATTCAATCTCCTCAAAATCAACATATTCGCCATCGGTCGGTTTGAAATGCTTCTTCTTTGGCTCGTTTTGGTAATAAACTCTGTCGCCGCCGGGCGTTGTCTGACCATTTCCGTAGTTGTTGCTGTTGTTGTTCGTAAAGCGTCCGAATATCAAGCGGATAACAGCACGCGCTATGAACACGAAAAGATAGACGAATATTATTGTTGTTAATAGGAAATAGAGCATCTTATCGATTGTAAATGATTAATAATGCGCAAAATAGCGATGCCGCCGACAATATCCATTCGCTATGAATGCGGGGAATTCGTTTCTGTTTGGTGCCAACAAGGCCAGCCACCAACAACACCGCGAAGAACAACGGCGCCGTCAGCAAAACCGAGGGCAGCGGAGCCAAGTGCAGAAAACCGAGCGCCAACGAGTAGATGAAGGCGTTGATGCCGGCAAACGCCGCAACAGTTGCCAGTCCGCCAATAAAAGCGGTGTTCACCGAGCGTTTTGTCGGGGCAAGTTTGAATCCGTCGTAGGCGGCTTTCAGCGACATAACCAACATCAAACTGGCTGAAAACCAAACGTTCATCTGCGTGTCGAAAAATTGTGAGCCGAAGTTGCCCAGCAACATTCCGCCGCAAGCCAGCGCACCAACAATCAAGGTGCAAACGGCAAATTGCAGCAAAAACTTACCGGCAACAAACCGTTGTTCGATGAACGAGGCCACAAGCGCTATGGCAGCAATGTCGGCAGAAGTGGCAAGTAACAGAAAAACAAAAAGATACGCCGCCATTATCGGTTTAGTTTGTAGTTGAACAGATATTGGTCGTTGCCACCGACAATCAGGTTGTAGTAGGCCTGCCCGGTCTTCATCACACCAATGCTGAAGCGCGTTTTGCCGCGCAGCGGGAAGCCTGGCAACACTTGTCCCTTGCTGTCAATCAGGTAGATATGCGCCGATTCGGTTTCGGTTATTCCGATGGCCGTCTGCGTGCTCGACAGCTTGTAATAAGCCGGGCGCTGTGTTATCGGCTCGCCGAATTTGTGCTCAAAAAGTTTCTTACCATTGAAATTGTAAACCGAAAGCACATTTTCGTCAACATAGATTAGCTCCGGCTTCGAATCGCCAGTAATATCCTCAATGTCAAAGAAATGCGCTGGCGAGAAATCACCGATTTTGCGTTTCGAAACCGAGCCGTCGAAGTGCAGGAAGCAAAGCGTGCCGTCGGTTGAGGTGCGGACAAGCGCCGCAGCCGAGTCGCCCATTGGCCGCATATATTTGAGTTCGTTGTTGACCGACGGGCGGATGCGCTCCTTGAAATCGACACGCATATTTCCGCGTCTGTCAATCAGGTAGATACGCGAGGTGTCGGTTATCGAGATGTAATCTTTGTCGTTGTTGATGAAATGTTGCGCGGCGGTTATCGGCACTTGGTTGGCGCACTGCAGCGAGAAGTCGGGAAGTGTCTTTCCGTCAATCGAATAGACGTGGATGTCGGCATTGGCGCACTCCACAAACAAACGGTAGTTGCGGTTTTTCGAATAGTCGAACACCGCCACGGGCAGGTTTGTCGGGCTTGGCAAGGTTATCGGATAGCGGTCAACATGGTTGCCGTTGCGGTCAATCAGATACATCTTGGTTGCCGTGTTGAAGAATATCTGCAGCTTGCCATTTCGGTAATAATCAACCTGTTGCACTGTCCCGATTATCGGCTCGTCGATGTGTTTCTTCCACATTGTGCGGCCGGCGGCGTTTATCAGATAGATGTTGTTACGCAGGTCTTGAATGAAAATCTCCTTCTCGCCCGTGTTGTGGTTATCGACAAAAACCGGCTTAAAGGCTGCAAGCGTGTCGAGGTGCGACTCCCACAGCGTTGATGCGGTGTTGGAGTGCGTCGGCTGGTGGCGCAGGAAGGTGTTGTGGTACAGAAATCCGTCCTCAACGGAGAACTGCCAAATCAGGCCGTAAAAATTGTAAACCGCCTCCTGATTGTTGTGGTAGCCTATAACATTTCCGCTCGACAGAATGCGGCTCAACAGGTTTTCTGAGCCCGTGAACGAAAGGTAAGTGTAGAAGTTAGTCTTGTTTGTTATGTAGTTGTCGAACTGATTGAAATCGGGGTCGAAGTGCAGATTCTTGTGCAGCACATTGTCGTAAACAAACCGCGAAACCACATTGTAGGTGTCGCCAAAAACAAGCATATTGTCGTAAGCGCAGACATATTGCGCCTTGCACTGCCCGAACCACGGACCGAAAATGCGCGCCGGCACTTGCTCCAGCGGCATCTCGTAGATGTTGAAACGTGCGTCGTTGTCAATTCTGAACTCCTTGACCGACGGGCTTTCAGTTTTGCCACGGACAAAATAATCGAGAAGCTGACCGGCCTCGTAACGGCCTTTAGCCTCAATCACAAAAATCGAAGTGCCGTCGGGCATGGCAATCTGCATCAGGCCGTGGTTGAAATTGTCGGCAATGGTGTTTATGACGGTGTTGCCAAACGTTTGTTTTACAACATTTTGGTTAGTCTGAAAGCGATTTAGCTGCCCCACGCTCTCCATATACGACTCGAGCGCGCGCTGGTATCGGCCAAAATTGCTGAGTCCGAACCACGAGAATCCGTTGACACCCATTGGCACGTTCTTAGTCAGATTCGACTGCACCGACTCCTGTCCCTCAAACAGTTGCGACCATTGATTCTTGACCGACGACTGCAGCGTGTAGCCGTTGACAAGCCAGTTGCTGCCTTTCATGCTCAAATCGAAACCGCCCCAGTCGGAGAATGTCTGTATGGCCATGTCGCTGAACAGATTGTTGACAAACTGCTTCTGAATGAACGGGTTAAGGAATTTGAACTGAAGATAGATGTTGGCGTCGACATTCTTGCCGGCCCATTGTTTTACTTTCAAAAACGACGGATTCTGGCTGATTCCGAAGGTGTTGGTTGTCTGCCGAATCGACTCCTGCATCAGCATCTCGTTGGTTGTGGCCAACAGATAGCCGTGGACAAATGTCAAGTAGCAAACAGTTTTGGCATTCTGACGGTTTGTGTATTTGTAAATCTTGGCCTGCTCATACTTTTCGTTTGTTATGGCGCCCGACTTCTCCAGAATGCCAACCACCTGCTCAAGCGCCCGACGACCTTGCGCGTTCGAGTTGAATGTCATTACCGCAAGCGGCTCATAATCAAGCCTTGTGGTGTTATGGAACGATACCAGAAACGGCTTGTCTTTGAACGACTCAGCCAACTCACTGTTGGTTGTGAGCAACGTGTCGAGCGCTGCCAGATTCTTAGCAAAATCCTCGGCAAATGTCAGCTCCTTGATGTCGGCAAACACCTTGTTGCCTTGTATGTTCTTGAGAAAAGTGCGGGGCGATTTAACCTCGATAATGGCGGCGGAACTTACCGGCACGGCATCGACAGCCGACACCACATCGTTCTGCTGCATCTTGAAATACCAGTACGACGCGCCAAGTGCGCCAATCACCAAGACTATTGCAACAATGAAAAAAATCTTCTTCCCCATCGCCGGATGCTTTTAGAAATAGAATTCGTCCTCCTGCTCGCTACTGTTATGACTTTCAGTCTGTTTCTCGTCGTAATCGGGACAATCGAAAGTCTCGTTCCAATCGGCAGGCTTGTCAAACCTTTCACTTTCGTTATACGGAAGATTCTTGTCGTCGTAAACCTTACGCATATATCCGGCCCAGATAGGCAGAGCCATGTAGGCGCCTTGTCCGAAGGTTGTCTGGTCGAAGTGGACGCTGCGGTCCTCGGCTCCGGTCCAGACGCCGGTAACCAGATTCGGTGTCACACCCATAAACCAACCATCGGAATTTTCCTGCGTTGTTCCGGTTTTGGCGGCCACCTGCGCGGTTATCTGCCACGGATAGTCGTCGCGCCAGATGCGTGAGCCTGTGCCCTTGCGGACAACACCCTGTAATAAGTTGAGCATCAGATATGCTGTGCGCTCGCTTATGGCCTCGTGCTTCACCGGCTGGAAGTTGGCCAGCACGTTACCGTTCTTATCCTCGATTCGTGTAACAAAAATCGGTTGCGTGTAAACGCCCTTGTTGGCGTAGCAACAGTAGGCGCTCACCATCTCGCAGAGCGTGAGGTCGGCCACACCCAGACATATCGACGGATAGCGTGGAATGTCGCTCTTAATGCCCATGTTATGAGCCAGTTGCGCCACGGCTTTCGGTTTGAAACGGTTCATCAACCATGCCGCCACATTGTTGAGCGACTGCGCCAGACCATATTGCAGCGAAACTTCGCGGCCAATCAGCCTGTCGCTACTACCCGATTCAGGCGCCCAGGTAACTCCGGTTGTCGGGTCGGTGATTGTCACCGGCACATTGAGCACGCGGTCGCAAGGCGTGAAACCGTCCATCATGGCCAGCGTGTAGAGGAACGGCTTGAAAGTTGAGCCCACCTGACGTTTGGCCTTTGTAACGTGGTCGTATTGGAAATGGCGGTAATCGATGCCGCCCACGTAGGCTTTCACATAGCCGGTATGCGGGTCCATCGACATCAGTCCCGACTGCAGGAAATGTTTGTAGTAACGCATCGAGTCCATCGGTGTCATAACGGTGTCAATGTCGCCGCGCCACGAGAAGACGCTCATCTGCGTCGGGGTGTTGAAGTTCTTTTCAATCTCCTCCGGCGACATTTTTTTCACCTTGCTCAGCACACGGTAGCGCTCGCTCCATTTCATCGACAAGGTCATGATGTTGTTCACCTGCTCAGGTGTCAGCTTGTCGGAAAAAGGAGCATTGGCATGTCCTTTTTTCAGATAGTCGAAATTACGCTGGAGCGTGTTTTTCAGATAGTCACGAACGGCCTCCTCGGCATATTCCTGCATCTTCGAGTTGACGGTGGTGTAAATCTTCAAGCCGTCTTTATAGATGTTATAAGGTGTGCCGTCGGGTTTCAAGTTACGGTTGCACCAGCCGCGCAACGGGTTTGTGGCCCACTCAACCGAGTCTTCAATATACTGCGCCTTCGACGAGTAGCGGCTGCGGTCGGGTTTTGTAGCGTTCATCTCGATGCGCAGGAACTCGCGGAAATAAGTGGCCGAGCCCTCTTTGTGGTCAACACGGTGGAAGTCAAGTCCCAGAGGCAGCTGCTTGAGCGAGTCGTACTCGGCACGTGTCAGCTTGTCGTTGTTAAGCATCTGATACAGAACCACATTGCGGCGCTGCAAGGTTTGCTCGGGGCGGCGTATTGGGTTGAAAAGCGCCGGGTTTTTGGCCATTCCGACAAGCATTGCCGACTGTTCGATGCGGAGAGCCTGCGGCGTGGTGTTGAAATATATCCTGGCCGCCGACTTCACGCCAACAGCTTGGTACATAAAGTCGAACTGGTTGAGATACATTGCGATAATCTCCTCTTTGGTGTAGCTGCGCTCGAGCTTTATGGCGATAACCCACTCGCGGAACTTACGATTGACAACCTGAAGCGCGTTGTTGAAATTCTCGCGCGGGAAAAGCATCTTGGCCAGCTGCTGCGTTATGGTGCTGCCGCCGCCCGAGCTCTTGTTGCCCGATACGATGGTCTTGAAAAAGACACGTATAAGTCCCGGAAAATCGACTCCCGAATGTTTGTAGTAGCGCTTGTCCTCGGTCGAAATCAGAGCATCGACAAGGAATGGCGACAACTCGTCGTAGGTGCTGGTGGAGCGGTTTTCTTTGAAATAAGTGCCCAATAGCACTCCGTCTTCGGAATAAACCTCCGACGCAAGGTTGCTCTTCGGATTCTCCAACTCCTCAAACGAGGGCATGAAACCAAGGTTTCCGTTCCAGATGTTATAGAACAATACTATTAGCAAAATGACTGGAAAACAGACGATTGACCATAAAATAATCTTCCGTTGCTGCTGTTTTGTGATAGATAGCGCCATATCAATTAGTTTTACACGCAAATATAGAACAACAATCCACATTTGCGGTTATCTATTCTAAATCAATGTTGTTCTAAATGCAAAATTTTGAACTCCGACGCACTTGCGCCCGTTCCGCCTACCGTTTTTTGATTGTTTCGGTCTTGGTGTCGTAGTTAAGATAATAGTCGCCAAGGGGCAAACCCGATACATCGACCGATGTGCCTGTGCCTCGGCTTATTAACGCGCCTTTCGAATTGTAAACCTCGTACATTGTCTCGGCAGAGAACTTTACCTCGCTGTAAGGCTTTGTGAATGAGTAAGTAATCTCGGCTGTTGTCGCCCTGTAGCGCAACTCCTTGCCATAGCGCGGACGGCGTGTATAGTCGACCTGTTTAACGCGGAAACGGTTGTTGCCGTTGTGCAGATTGACATCGACGGTGTAATTATTTGTGCCCGATGTGCCTTTGCCGTCAACGGTTGCAACTTTTATCCATTTGTTCCAACGGAACTGCTCCACAATAAACGGCAGCGAGCCGCTCTCGCCCGTGGTGGTGAATTTCAGTTTGTCTTTTTCAATCTTGATTGTCGTTACATTGAAGGTGCTTTGCGCTTTCAGCACTTCGGGGTTGATAACCTTGGGCTCGCAGCCGTCCTGATGCTTAATCACAACGGTTATTTCAGAGCCTTTTTCAAGGCTGAGCGCGCCAAGGTCGATTTCGAAAGCGCTTGAGTTAATCTCATCGGAAGTGGCGGCGCCGTTCACCTGCACCTCGGTAACGCAGAATCCCTCGCCCACAGGCGCAAACGGATTCATAACATACAGGTTCGAACCCTGATAAATGCCTGTCAAAACCAGTTCCCCGGCCATGCAGAAGGTGCTGCCAATTGTCAAAATCAATACAAAAATGTATTTTCTCATCTTCTGTTTTCTTAAAAAACTGATTTATAACGAATCAAAACTAACACAATTTTGTTTTCAAACAAAAATCAGTTGACAAATGCCGCCGACACCAAAGTAAACAGTCAAATTTGAAACGTGAACCGATTTACTTGGTTTTTGCCAGAATGTCGCGGTAAAACTTCTCAACGTCAGTCCATTTATAATATGGTGCGGTTTTGCTTTCGAGTGGCAGTTTCACTTCGTTCTCGTTAAGCAGAACCTTCACTAAAATGTCTTTCGATTTGTCCGACTTGTAAAAAATCATCTGTATGTTGCCCGCCATGGGGATGATTTTATAGTCACACCAAACCTTGTAGAGTTCAGCAAAATCGGTAACCTGAGCCGTGGTGCCCTCAAGCTGCATCAGGCTGGCAAGCGGCGCCAGACCGGTATCGTGACCAAAACGCAAGTTGGCCGACACACCATTTCCGGCAAGAGCCTTGTCGGCATCGTCGAGGATGGTGGCGAGCAAATTGCGGCCGCACCACGCACCACGCGAGTCGGCATAGGGGCAGTTGCTGAAGTTGGCATACCAGTAAACATTGGTAAGCTGCCAGTTGTCGAACATCTCATCGGCGGTGAAGAAATCGCTGAAATCGAAGTCAAGGTCGTCGATGTTCTGCATGTTACACTGGATATCGAACAGTTTGCGCATAAACTGATGTCCGTTCACTTTGGCGCGGACATATGCTGTGTCAGAAAACACCTGTTTCACAAGTCTTTCGGGATGGCAAAGCGCGCGGTCGAGCGAGTCGTTGGCACGGCGGAAACCGTCGGTGCGGTTCAGATAGCGAGTGACCGAATCGCGCTCCTCAAGGTTGATATAGCTCATTATGCGCTTGCTCGACTCGGTGGTTACGTTCAGCGTCGGGCGCATGGCTTTCATCTTCTGCATAAAAGCGTCCATGCTGCACAAAACGCGGTGCGATGTCGATGATTTGACAACAATGTTGGCGTTGTCGGCAAACACCTCGGGGAACGAGTTGACCATGCGCTCAGCAATGCCCTGATGCTGGTTGAAGCCCGTCTGCGTAAGGTCGCCGGCGCGGTTGATGCCGTCTTCACAGAGGCGGTCCACCCGGTTTTTCAAGTCTTTACCGGCTTCGGTAAGGGCGTTAGCCTCGTAGGCCGAATTTATCATGCGTTGCAACATGATGTAGTCGAAACCCGAATAGTGATAGCGCGAACCGTGACGGCCGTAATGGCTGATATAGAATGGTTTGTAGCCTTTGGGCGCCGGTGTCTGCGGCTTTATTTCTGGCTGATACGCCATATTGTTACCCGCCGTTTTTTTCAGGTTGGCAAGCATTTCCTCTTTAGTTGTCTGCGCCTGCAACAGCGAACATGACAAAATACCGATTGTGGTAAGTAAAATGATTTTCCTCATAAAAAAATGATTTTTCCAAAAGTAAGAAACGCTTTATTATTGGCAAACAGAATGAAGCAAAAAATGAGTTAATTTTGTATCTGTTAATTTTAAGTATATGATGAAGAGGATTTTATTAGTGACAATGCTGCTATCGGCGGCGTTTATGTCGAAAGCTCAGCTGATGGTTGGCGGCAATTTCAGCCTGACAAGCATTACGTCAAAAATTGACGGCGACAAGCAAGTTCAGACGTTCGGTTTCGATATCATGCCATCGGTCGGCTATGCGTTTGACGACTGGGAGTTTGGCTTGTTTTTCGAATACTCGCACAACAAAATCACAAATCACGTCAACAACACGACGGAAACAGACGCGTTCTATGGCATAGGACCATACGCCTATTACTGCTTCGCCAATGTCGGGAAACTGTATTTTGGCGCCGAAGCCTACTCATTGTTAGGTTTTACCGATGGCGAACGCTCTGTCGAGATGCAGCTTCTGCCCGTGGCCACCTACGAGATAAACGACCGTTGGGACATCGATTTATATTCCGATATTCTGAGCATCAACTATCAGTGGACCAAAACCGACGACGACATCACTACCAGCCAATTAAATGTTCTGTCGAATTACGGCAAAATCTTCGGAATCGGGGTTACGTTTAAGTTTTAAGGGTTCGAAGTTTTAAGTTTTCGGAGTTATTAAGTTTTAATGGCGATAAAACACGAAAGGCCGCGATTTACTCGCAGCCTTTCTTTTTAAACTTATTCCTAAACTCTAAACTTCTTATCTCTTATCTTTTTAGAATTCAGCATTTTTCGGTGTGCGCGGGAACGGAATCACATCGCGGATGTTGGCCATTCCGGTATCGATCAGCATCAGACGCTCGAAGCCCAGACCGAATCCGGCGTGCGGGCAAGAACCATATTTGCGGGTGTCGAGATACCACTCGTAGCCTTCGGTTTTCATATTCAGCTCGTTCATACGGGCCAGCAGTTTGCCGTAGTCTTCCTCGCGGACACTGCCGCCAATGATTTCGCCAATCTGCGGGAACAAAACGTCGGTGCCCTGAACGGTTTTCCCGTCCTCGTTCTGCTTCATATAGAACGATTTAATCTCTTTCGGATAGTCAATCATAATGACTGGCTTTTTGAAGTGCTCCTCAACCAGATAGCGCTCGTGCTCGCTGGCAAGGTCGCAGCCCCAGAACACTGGGAACTCGAATTTGCGGCCTTTGGCAATGGCATCTTCCAAAATCTTAATTCCCTCGGTATAAGGCAGATGAACAAATTCGGTGTTGATAACCGAATTCAAGCGGTCGAGCAAACCTTTGTCAATCATTTTGTTAAGGAACGCAAGGTCGTCCTGGCAGTTGTCGAGTGCCCAACGGACACAATATTTAATGAATTCCTCCTCGAGAGCCATCAGGTCGTCGATATCGTAGAAGGCCATTTCGGGTTCAATCATCCAGAACTCGGCCAAGTGGCGCGGGGTGTTCGAGTTTTCGGCGCGGAACGCGGGGCCGAAGGTGTAGATTGCACCAAGTGCGGTGGCGGCCAACTCGCCTTCAAGCTGTCCCGAAACGGTCAGGCTGGTTTGCTTGCCGAAGAAGTCGTCGGTGTAGATAATCTTGCCGTTCTCGTCTTTTTGCAGGTCGTAAAGGTTTTTGGTCGTAACCTGGAACATCTGTCCGGCACCTTCGCAGTCGCTGGCGGTGATGAGCGGCGAGTGGAAATAGACGAAACCCTTGTCGTGGAAGAACTTATGGATGGCAATGGCCATATTGTGACGGATACGGAACACGGCGCCGAAAGTGTTGGTACGCAGACGCAAGTGGGCGTACTGGCGCATATATTCCATTGTTTGGCCTTTTTTCTGCATCGGGTAATCCTGCGGGCAAGCGCCAAAGAGTTTTATCTCTTTTGCTTGAATCTCAACACTTTGTCCTGCACCGACGCTCTGAACAAGTTTGCCCGTAACGCTCAAGCAGGCGCCGGTGGTTATCTGTTTCAAAAGTTTCTCGTCGAAGTTCACCACATCGGCAACAATCTGCACGTTGTTGATTGTCGAGCCATCGTTCAAGGCAATGAAAACCACGGTTTTGCTGTCGCGCTTTGTGCGCACCCAACCCATCACAACTACTTCAGTGTCAACCTTTCCCGATTTCAGGACGTCAACAATTTTTGTCCTTTTCTGCATAGTATTTTGTCTTTTTTCGTTTCAATTTTTATGGCTGCGAATTTATAATATTTGTTTTAACCTCAGAACAATCGAAAAACACGTAAATTTTTAAAACGCAAGCGTTTTTGTTACAACCACGGAAAGCTCGAAACACACGGAATTTTTAAAACGCAGGCGTTTTTTGGGTAGAGTATCGCTTCGCGAGAAATTTGAAGAAAACAATGTCATTCCGATGAAAATCGGAATCTCTTGTTGTTGGCAGAGATGCTGAAACAAGTTCAGCATGACAAAATTTTTTAATTCGATTTTCCAAAAATTTCCGCCCGAAGGGCGCACCCGTAAAAACGTAGAGACGTGCCATGGCGCGTCTCTACAAAATTCATATTTCCAATATTTTGCATTGCCTGACGCACGCCGTGCGTCCCTACAATGCGTTATT
>JAFZKK010000123.1 GCA_017551905.1 Salinivirgaceae bacterium | reverse complement strand
TCACCCGGGCGCGCAAATCGGCCACTCGTTCTGCATCGACCACGGCACGGGCATTGTTGTGGGCGAGACGACCGTCATCGGCAACAATGTGAAGATTTATCAGGGCGTTACGGTGGGCGCGTTGAGCGTTGACAAGGCCGAGGCCGGTGTCAAGCGCCACCCCACCAACGAGGACAACGTGACCATCTACGCCGGCGCCACCATTTTGGGCGGCACGACAACCATCGGGCACGACTCGGTCATCGGCGGTAACGTGTGGCTCACCGATTGCGTCGAGCCCTACTCGATAGTGCTCAACAAGAGCAACGTGTATGTGAAGAATACGGGCGAATGGTGCTATAATATTTGATGCAAAGACCATGCGAATAACGCCTCTTATTACGAGATAATACATCATTCGCATTCTGATTTTTAATATAGTTTTTCTTAAAATAGCATTATATAACAATATGAAAATCAAAATAATATCAATTTTATTGATACTTCCGGCAATTGTTGTGGCGCAACGCAACGAGATTTCGTCGATGCGGTGGGGTGCCGACTTCAACATCCACATCACTTTCAGCAACGACTCAACATCGATTCTCGACGTGCGCGGCCTTTACCACTCAACATCGACAATGCCGCAAATGGCCGTCGGAGCCGAGGAGGTAACCTATTACCCCGTTACGCTCGACCCCGATTTTGTTGGCGCACTGAAAGATAAGAAGCTTGAAAGTTTCGGTGGCGACACAGCTGCGGCACTCAAATATTCCGACACCGTTCGCGCCAAAACGCTTTGGAGCGCCTTGCACAACGAGATTGGCGGCGGCTATATTCATTTTATCAACTGCCTGATTTACAGTCTTGAATCGAAAAGTCTGAATCTCTATTCGCCATTCTACCGCCGTCCGAAATCGAACTGGAAGCCAAAACCGATGACCGAATCGTACAAGCGGACTTACAAATGGGAGTATTATTGTCCTGACGACCAGAAACTTGCTCAAAAGGAGTATTATCTGAAAGAGAAGAAAGGCGAGTTGGGCGACATCCGTCTGCTGCCAAAATCGTTTATCGACCTGTTTTTGAGCACAAATCAGAAACAATATGAACAACTTATTGCTGCCGGCGAGACCAACAAGGTGGCCATTATCGATATGATTAGACTGCTTGTGGCGGCTAACTATCTGGGTGTCGACCAGATAACGCTGATTCAGGGCGCCGTGTCTCGCTCCATCATCAAATATTCGATGAACAGCCTGCCGTCGGTCATCATCTTCGACGATTTTGGCGCAGCCGTGGCCATGACGCTCGACAACGAGGGCTACAAGATTGACACTGTGGTGTTTAATCATCAAGAGGAACTGACAGCCGACGAGATTGAACAACGCATGCAGCTCATGCAAGGCGTTATCCGTCAGGTGAATGCCGTCAACAAGAAGATTTTTGAACGGAATCTGAAAAGCTACTATCAATAGGCTACAAAACCGAAGTTTTCCGCAACATCATATCATTGCTTTCGTATTAATCGGACAATATTTCAACATTTAATGTAATTTTGTCATATTAATAAAAGAGTTATGGACTTACAGCAAGTCAAACAACGATTCGGAATAATTGGCAACACCGAAGGGCTTAACCGCGCCATTGAGCGCGCCATTCAGGTTGCGCCAACCGACCTCACGGTGCTGATTACGGGCGAGAGCGGAACGGGTAAGGAGAATTTTCCGAAGATTATTCATCAGTACAGCTCACGCAAGCATGGCGAATATATTGCCGTGAACTGCGGCGCCATACCTGAAGGAACAATTGACTCGGAGCTTTTCGGACACGAAAAGGGCGCTTTTACCGGCGCGCATGAGGCCCGCAAAGGCTATTTTGAGGTGGCCGACAACGGAACAATCTTCCTCGACGAGGTGGCCGAGATGCCACTGCCTACGCAAGCCCGTCTGTTGCGTGTGCTGGAGAGCGGCGAGTTTATCCGTGTCGGCTCGTCGAAGGTGCAGAAGACCAACGTACGGGTGGTGGCCGCCACAAACGTGAATGTGTTGGAGGCCGTGGAGACAGGCAAATTCCGCGAGGACCTCTACTATCGTCTCAATACCGTGCCAATCAAAATTCCGCCCTTGCGTGAGCGAGTCGACGACATTCATCTGCTGTTCCGCAAGTTCGCTTCCGACTTTGCCGACCGCTTCCACATGCCGACACTGACGCTTACGCCGGAAGCCCGCACCATGCTTGAGCGTTTCCGCTGGCCGGGAAATATCCGTCAGCTTAAAAACATAACCGAGCAACTGTCGATTTTGGAAGAAAACCGCACTATAACAGCAGAGACAATGCGCCGTTATCTGCCTGAAAGTGAGAACGCTCATCTGCCTGCAGTGTTCGGTCATGCCGACGAACAGTCGTTTGCTTCGGAACGCGAGATTCTGTACAAGGTGCTTTTCGATATGAAAAACGATATGAACGACCTGAAACGGCTGGTGCACGACCTTATGGAGCAAAACGGCGACCACGGGCAGCTGTCGAAGGACCATGCGCGCATCATCCAAAGCATCTATTCTGATAGCAAAACCAACTTTGGCAATGCCGATGAGCCGCAGATAATTATCACTCACAACAACGATAAGCACCCAGCCTCGCATATTCAGGACACCGAAGAGTTTGTTGAGGAGTCGCTTTCGCTTGAGGACAAGGAGGTGGAGATGATTCGCAAGGCGTTGCAGAAGCACAACGGCAAGCGCAAATACGCCGCCGAGGATTTGGGAATTTCGGAACGCACACTCTACCGCAAAATCAGGGAACACAATCTGGAATAGAGATAATTACAGAATGATTGATTAACTGAATGATTGAATTATAAACGAAGTTTAAAAACTTATAACTCAAAACTTTAAGAACATATAACTTAAATGCGCAAACTGCTGCTTTTCATATCAATAATTGCCATGACGTCGGGATGCACGATAAAGTATTCGTTTACAGGAGCTTCTATTCCGCCCGATGCCAAGACGGTTTTTATTGCCGATTTCAGAAACATGGCGCCGCTTGTCAATCCGTCGCTGAGCAACGAACTGACTGAGGCGTTGAAAGATAAGTTTGTGAACCAGACATCGCTGAAGATTGGTGACGAGAACGCCGACCTTTACTTCGAAGGCACAATAACCGACTATAACACACAGCCAGTCGCAATCAAAAGCGGTGACATCGCTTCGCAGAACAGGCTTTCGGTATCGGTCAAAGTTAAATTTGTGAACAATAAGGACCCCAAGGCGAATTTCGACAGTAGCTTCTCGCGCTATCAGGACTACGACAGCCAGAACAGCCTGTCGGATGTTGAAGACCAGCTTGTTACGTTGATTATAGAAGACCTGATTGACGACATATTTACAAAATCGGTTGTTAACTGGTAGATTGTGAGTTGGTTATGAATAAGGAGAAACTGTTGGCATATATGCGTAGCCCCGAGAATATGGGCGACCGCGAGCTTGCTGAGATTGAAGGAATGGTTAATGAATATCCGTTCTTTCAGTCTGCCAGAATGCTGTATGTCAAGAATTTTCGTAATCAGGGATATTCTAACTACGACAAGATTCTGCGCGAGAACGCGATTTTTGTGACCAACCGCACAAAGCTGTTTTTCCTGCTCAACGAGCGCGTCATAATAAAGCACGATGCCGAGCCGTCGCAAAGGGCAGTAGAGGAGGAGTTCTTCGATTTTCGCGCGCTTGAGGCTGCTGCCGGCTTTAAGCCGAGGCTGACTGCGGCTGAGAAGGCGAAGGCCGAATTGGACAAGCTGATTATGGCTGCTGCGGCCGAAGTAAAACAAAAGCAAGATTTGGACAAACAGGCCACCCAAAACGCTATTAGCCCCGACGCAAAGAAATCGCATCAAGACGAACTGCTCGACAAATTCTCTGAAATAGGATTCAAACAATCGCTTATGAGCAAAATGGGTGAGAATCAGGGAGAAACGGCTGATGTTGCGGGCGTAGAAACAGCTGCTGACACCAATATTTCAGATAACAACTCGGCCAACGACACCGGTCTTATGACGGAAACGCTTGCGAAAATTAACGTGTCGCAAGGCCATTACGAGAAAGCGTTGCTGATTTACGAAAAATTATGTTTGAAATATCCACAAAAAAAAGTTTACTTTGCGGCTCGAATTCGAGAAATAAACGAAATCATTAACAATAAATAATTTAAGGAAATGTTTACAATCATCACCGTTCTTATTTTCTTGGTTTGTATTCTGATAATACTCACTGTTCTGGTACAAAACTCAAAAGGTGGCGGTTTGACCGCAAACTTTTCAAGTGCGAATCAGGTTATGGGTGTCCGCAAGACAACCGACTTCCTGGAGAAATTCACTTGGGGATTAGCCGGAACATTGTTTGTTCTCTGCATTCTTGCCGCAGCATCAATCAACCGTGACGAGATTGACGCAAACAGCAGTGTCATTCAAGAGAAGATTGACGAAGCTGCCGACCCGTTCATGCAGCAGAACAACTTCCCGGCCACAGCACCGGCAATGGAGCAAAGCGCCGAATAAGAATCCAAACGGAAAAAACAAACGCCAATCTGCACCGATGCGGGTTGGCGTTTTTTATTTTTCAAATCATGTCTTTCATTTTCCGTTCCTCTTTGCGCCTTTTGAAAATAAAACCGTATAATTGTGAAACAAAAAACATTTCAAATGGAACAAAAACTTAACATAATAGGCGACTGGACTTTGCAGCGGCTACTTGATGAGTTGCAGGCCGGAAACATTAAAATTCCTCGTTTTCAGCGCGATTACATCTGGGAGAAATCGAAAGTTGTGAAGTTGCTCAATTCCATTTACAATCAGTATCCTATCGGCTCGCTGTTCTTTTGGAAGGCTCCGGCCAAATACGCCTTCTTCATCCGTCCGTTCGACATCGATGGCATTGACGACACCAAAACCGAGGGCGATTTTCAGTTCATTTTGGACGGTCAGCAGCGCATAATGTCGCTCTTTGCCGCGCTCAAGGGAAAGAATATGGGCGATGTCGACTATGCGACAATATGTTTCAATCCGGAGCGGTGCGAGTTCTTGATACCACGAAGCCAGCGCGAGAAATACAACATCCCGGCCTGGCGGATAATTGACAAGGATGCTTTTACTGAAACGCTTGCCGAGCTTGAAAAAAGCAAGATGCGCAACCAAAAGAAGGTTGTCGAGAATTGGCAGCAGTGCCGCGACATTTTTGTCAACTACCCGATGAGTATCGTTCTGACAACCAACACTGATGTTGACGATGTGGTGGAGATTTTCGAGCGCATCAACCAAGGCGGCAAGCACCTAACCGTTTTCGACCTTGTGCACGCCACCACTTGGAGCGAGAAGTTCGACCTGAAGCAGAACATCGACGATTTCAACACACCGGCGCGCATGAAGCAAGTTGGCCGCTTGAGCGAGAAGGTCTTCACGCTGTCGCTTACGCTCAATGCCTTCGACGACGCCCGCAGCCTCTATCAGCTAAAACTCACTCCCGACATCTGTCAGAAGATATGGCCGCGCACACGGACGGCGCTTATCAGCACGCTAGATTTCCTGAAAAAAATGCGCATCTCGGGCGACCTTGCCTTTTATCATAATCTGATTCCGACATTGCAGTATTACTTCTTCACGGCTGGCAGCGGAACCATCTATCCCGAGCATCAGAAAACGCTCGAAAAATGGTTTTGGGACGCCAAATTCTCGAAACGCTACTCGGTTTCGGGCGCAACTCATCTGAAAGAAGACGTGCAATGGATTCGCTCGCTTTTAACTGAAGAATGATTATGAAGATACGTACTATTTTACCGTTCGCTGTTGTGTTGATTGCGGCGGCCTGCACAAAACGAACCGACTGCCCGTCTTTCCCATCGGCTCGCATGGCGTGGATTCCTTATGCCGAAGGCGAGCAGCGGACTTTTGAATGCGGAAATGCCACACAAACTTTTGTGTTCAACGATGTTTACAGCACATCGCACTACACCATAAATACCAACGAATCGACCATCTGCGAATGCAAGGCGTACAGCAATTCCGATATCGATTCGGTGAACAATATCCAGATTCGTTGCTCGTCGCAGAACCTGAAACTCCGCACCCATTATATGATAGAGTTTTATCACTACGGAACGCTCAGCAGCTATTATGTGCCTCTGGGGCTCGATTATTTCGAGTTCGATATAATGAAAGAAGGCGCGCCTGTGGGTGCCGAGCATTACAGCGGATTGCAGATTGGCGGCAAAACCTATAACGATGTCTTAAAGGTTGAAATAGATACAATTAGCAATGTCAATACGAAGATTTATTGCATCTATCTGGCTTCGGGTATCGGGTTGGTTCAATACGACTATAAAACAGGCGAGACTTTCGGCCTGCGATAAAAATCAGAAATAATGGGAGATTCGCTTGTAAAAACATACGGCTCGGCTGTTTTCGGGATTGATGCCATAACCATAACAATTGAGGTCAATATATCGTCTGGTGTGGCTTTTCATCTTGTCGGTCTGCCCGATAACGCGGTTAAGGAAAGTCAGCCTCGCATTAATGCTGCGCTCAAAAACAGCGGTTTTCAGTATCCATACAAGAAGATAGTTATCAATATGGCTCCTGCCGATATCCGCAAAGAGGGTTCGGCTTACGACCTTCCGCTTGCCGTTGGCATCTTGGCGGCATCGGAGCAAGTTGATGCCGCACAACTTGATGATTATGTGATTATGGGCGAACTCTCGCTCGATGGCAGTTTACAGCCTATAAAAGGCGCACTGCCTATCGCCATCAAAGCTCGTGAGGAGGGTTTCAAAGGTTTTATTTTGCCAAAGCAGAACGCCCGCGAGGCCGCTGTGGTCAACAATCTTGAAGTTTATGGAGTGTCAAATATCCGCGAAGTGGCCGATTTCTTTAACGGTAAGCAACAGCTTGAGCCGACCGTTGTGAACACTCGAGAGGAGTTCGCCAATAGCGTAAACCATTGGGATTCAGATTTTGCCGATGTTCGCGGACAAGAGAACGTGAAACGCGCGATGGAGATAGCAGCGGCTGGAGGCCATAATGTGATAATGATTGGTCCGCCGGGAGCTGGCAAGACGATGTTGGCAAAACGTCTGCCGTCGATTCTACCGCCATTCACGCTACACGAGGCTCTGGAAACCACAAAGATACACTCGGTGGCCGGAAAGATTGACAAGGACACCAGTCTGATGACTAAACGTCCGTTCCGCTCGCCGCACCACACCATCAGCGATGTAGCGCTTGTTGGCGGCGGCACATTTCCGCAGCCGGGCGAGATTTCGTTAGCCCACAATGGCGTTCTGTTTCTTGACGAGTTGCCTGAATTTCAGCGTACTGTGCTCGAAGTAATGCGTCAGCCGCTTGAGGACCGCGTGATAACCATCTCTCGTGCTCGGTTCACCGTTGAATATCCTGCCAGTTTTATGCTTGTAGCCAGTATGAACCCGTGTCCGTGCGGCTATTACAACCATCCCGAAAAAGAGTGCACCTGCACCCCGATGATGCGTCAAAAGTATATGAGCCGCATTTCGGGTCCGCTACTCGACCGCATCGATATTCATATTGAGGTAGTGCCTGTGCCGTTCGACAAACTGTCGGGCCGTGAGCAATTGGAAACGAGCGCCCAAATTCGCGAGCGCGTTACCAAAGCACGTGCCATCCAGCAGGAGCGTTTTGCCGATTACCAAGGCGTGCACTGCAACGCACAAATGAATGCGAGGCTTATCCGCAAATACTGTGTGCTTGATGCAGAATGCCAAAAGATGATTAAAATGGCTATGGAAAAGACGGGAATGTCGGCCCGCGCCTATGACCGCATTCTGAAAGTTTCGCGCACCATTGCCGACCTTGCCGGCGAGCCCGAAATCAAACCCGAGCACCTTGCCGAGGCCATCCAATACCGCAGTTTGGACAGGGATAATTGGGGAAAATAAAATTTGTGAAATTGAAAGAAATCTGCAAATAAACCATCAAAAACAGCGTTTGAATAACCATCGTTAAACCTTATATTTGCACCCGCAATTGCAGATAGCTATGGCAAAAAACAAAGCAGTATTTCCGGGCTCGTTCGACCCATTCACTTTAGGACACCATTCGGTTGTCACCCGCGCGCTTCCGCTTTTCGACAAAGTGGTGATAGCCATAGGTAAAAACACTCAGAAAAACGGTTTCTTCACTATCGACGAGCGCATCGAGATGATTCGCGGCGTGTATGCCGACCAGCCCAAGATTGAAGTTACGGCTTACGACGGCCTGACAATAGATTTCTGTAAGAGCATCGGCGCAAACTTCATGCTTCGCGGCATCCGCACGGTGTCCGATTTCGAGTACGAGTGCGCCATATCGCAGATGAACCAGCTTATGGACCCGCAGGTTGAGACGGTCTTTTTGCTTACCACATCGGAACTGACACCTGTCAACTCAACCATTGTGCGCGACATTCTGACCTATGGCGGCAACGTAAGCCAGTTTGTGCCGGAGGGAATGGATATCGAAGGTGTTTTAAAACGTCGCAACCAATCGAAATGAGGACGATAAAAAACATATTATTGCTGATTCTGATTGCCGCCACAACCGCCGCAACCGCACAGACAACAATTGTTGAGGGTTGCAATCCAACCTATCGGAATCAGAAGATTGAAGCTTACGCCTGCACCGACTACATATCGGGCGCCAACACGCTGGTAGGCAGCACTGTAGCCGACAGTCTGGGCAATTTCCGTCTGCCGCTCAAAATAGCCAGCACTTGCCGAGTGACACTCAAACTGGGACGCGCCAACGGCATCTTATATGCCGACACCTCAATGACTTACACCGTCCTTCTGCCCGATTATGAGCCATTGAGCAAAGCCGATATACTCAACCCATATTTCACACCCGATGAGTTTCTGGTCGGAATTAAAAACCCTGACCGCTACAATCTGAACATGTATGTCGATTTGTTCGATTACACATACCAAGACTGCCTTGAGCGCAACTACTACCGAATGTTGAAAAATCCGGATAAGCAATTCACCGACAGTCTGATAGAAACAATGGAAACCTCGTTCGACTCTATCCCTAACGAGTTTTTCAGCGTTTACAGGCAATACAAATACGCATGGTTGAAATTCATCAGCTATATACGCGACTGGCGTTATATGTCGCGCGAATATTTTGACAATCAGCCGATTGAATATGAGAATCCGGCTTATATGGATTTGTTCAACCAGATGTTCACCAACTTCCTGCGAATGTATATGAACACACGCGAGGGTGAGCGCATCTATTCCGATGTGATATTGTCAAAAAGCCCGGTGAAAGCCAAGCAGACGCTGTCGAACTGCCTTGCCGTAACCAACGACACGCTGCAGGAAATGGTGCTTTTGAAAAGCATACACGACGCACTCTACGACTACTACTTCAAGGCCAGCAGCTTGCTCATCACTCTCGACTCGATAAAGAACACAACAAAAATCGACCAGCATAAGTGCATTGCCGAGAATATTGAGCAGAAAAACGCTAAAGCCAAAGCCGGCACCGCCGCTCCGGCCTTCTGCCTTGCCGATACAGCCGGTGTCTATCGCAGCGTCGATGAGTTCTGCGAGAAATACATCTACCTCAACTTCATTTCGCTCGACAGCTACGCCTGCACGCAAAGTCTTGAGCAGCTGAGGCTTATGAACGAGAAAACGAAAGATGTGATTCAGGTTGTGTCTATCTCGATTGATGACGATTTCGACAAGGTGAAAAAATACTTCAAGCGCAACCATTACAACTGGATGCTACTTGACTACAAAGGCGACCCGACGGTACTCGACCGTTATAAAGTAAAGGCTTATCCGTCTTATTATCTGATAGATACCGAAGGTAATCTGTGCATGTCGCCGGCCGCCTCACCGTCGGAGGATTTTGAGAAGCGCTTCCTGCAATACTATCGCGACCAGCAGAAAAACAGGCAGTGAGTTTTTGTTACAAGTTTTAAGACATAAGTGATTATGAATAAGCTGATTTTTGCAACACATAACGCCCATAAGTTTGGTGAGGTTAAAAAACTTATTGGCGACCTTTACGATTTGGTTGACCTCGACGATATAGGCATAACCGATGATATTCCTGAAACCGGCGACACGCTTGAGAGCAACGCTCGCATAAAAGCGCGGTATGTGAAGGAGCATTGCGGCAACAGTGTTTTTGCCGACGACACAGGCCTCGAGGTTGAGATACTGAACGGACAGCCAGGCGTTTACACGGCGCGGTATGCCGGCCCCGAGTGCGATTCGGAGAAGAATATGGAGAAGCTGTTGCGTGTTATGGAAGGCGAAGAGAACCGCCGCGCGCAGTTCCGCACGGTCATCTGCCTTATAATCGGCGACAACGAATATCTGTTTGAGGGTGTTGTCCGTGGGCAAATTGCCTTGAAAACATCGGGCACTGGTGGTTTCGGCTACGACCCCGTGTTTATTCCCGACGGCTACGACAAAACTTTTGCCGAAATGTCTTCGGAACAGAAGAACCAAATAAGCCACCGCGCCATTGCTGTGGAGCGTTTCGCAACGTTTCTGAAGGAGTTGGGCAACTGACAATGGCGGCTGTCTGAAAAACTCAACTTTCAAAGCTGCCAACTTTTACTATATTTACCGACTTTTTAGGAAGGTTTATTATGAGCAACGATATATCACGAGGGTGCTTTATTGAAAGCATCGACCCCGAAACCGCGGCAAACACAAAGGTGCCGTACTGCGGCAAGCTGAGTGTCTTCGACTGGCTTAACGACATTCCCGAAGGGATAAACAAAAACGAGATTTACGAAGTCAGATTCAAGAACACCCGTAAAGGCTATTACTACAACTCGAACGGGCTACACTTGACCGCTGGCGACATTGTTGCCGTTGAGGCTTCGCCTGGCCACGACATCGGCATTATATCGCTTGCAGGCCAGCTTGTGCTGAACCAGCTTAGCAAATACAACATCAATCCGAAAGGCGAATTCAAAACCATATACCGCAAGGCCAAAGCCACCGACATCGAGAAGTGGAAGGAGGCCATTGCACTTGAGAAGGAGACAATGATTGAGTCGCGCAAGATTGCCGTTGACCTTCATCTCGATATGAAGATTGGCGACGTGGAGTATCAGGGCGACAAGACCAAAGCCATTTTCTACTATATTGCCGACGACCGTGTCGATTTCCGCCAGCTTATAAAAATTCTGGCCGACAGATTCCACATCCGCATCGAAATGAAGCAGATAGGTGCTCGTCAGGAGGCAGGGCGCATTGGGGGCATCGGTTCGTGCGGACGTCAGCTTTGCTGTTCAACCTGGATGAGCAATTTTGTGTCGGTAACAACCACGGCGGCCCGCTATCAGGAACTTTCGCTCAATCCGCAGAAGCTGGCTGGCCAGTGCTGCAAGCTGAAATGCTGCCTCAACTACGAGGTTGACGCCTACATCGACGAGCGCAAGGATTTCCCATCAGCGGAGGCATCGATTATGACCACCGCCGGCAAGGCTTATCATCAGAAAACCGATGTGTTCCGCCGCTTGATGTGGTACTCGGTTGGCGATGCTAACAGCTTGGATATGATACCGATACCTGTTGAAAAGGTGAAAGAGTATCTTGAGATGAACAAGCGCGGCGAGAAAGTGGAACTCGACACTCATGTTGAGACCGAAAACCGTCCGTCAGCTGAAATCGATTTCTCGCAAGTGGTCGGGCAGGACAGCCTGACACGCTTCGACTCATCGAAAAGAAAAAAGAAAAAGAAACGCCACGGCAACCGTCCAAACGGCGGCGACCGCAATAATGCACAGCGCAATGAAGGCAATAAGAATAGCGGCGATAATTAGTCTTTTGGCTGTGCTGGCATCGTGCGACAGTCGGCTCTATTACGAGCAAAACCGAGTAATGGACGACGAGGAGTGGCTCCGCGACAGCGTGCTTGAATTCAGCGTTCCGGTAACCGACACGCTTCAAGCCTATAACATACTGTTTAACAACCGCATAACAGGTCAATATCCGTACAGCAACATGTATCTGTTCATCACCATTGCCGCCCCCGACAAGTCGCATCAAGTGGACACGCTTGAGTGCATACTGGCCGACAGCCACGGCAAATGGCTCGGAAGCGGATTTGGCAATGTCTGGACAAACAACGTGTATTACAAAAAGAATGTAAAATTTCCAAAATCAGGAACTTACACATTCTATATTGAGCAGGCGATGCGCGTTGAGAAACTGCCGCACGTGTTGAGCGCGGGAATCAGAATCGAAAAGAACAACTAACTTCGGCAAAGTGGGAAAGGGAAAACTTGCGAAATTCAGGGAGAACGCGGCGTTCGAAAATGTTTTTCAACCCGAAGTGGCTGATTTTTTGAACTATACAAGCCCGATGAAAGGCAACTGGCGGAGCAGTGTCTTTAAAAACGACAACCCGATAGTGCTTGAGTTGGGCTGCGGCAAAGGCGAGTACACGGTTGGCATGGCGCGTATGTTCCCCGGCAAGAATTTCATCGGCGTCGATATAAAAGGCGCTCGCATATGGACTGGCGCTAAACAGTCGAACACCGAGCAGATGCCCAATGTGGCGTTTCTGCGCACCCGCATCGAGATAATCGACAGGTTTTTCGCATCGGGCGAGGTTGATGAGATTTGGATAACCTTCCCCGACCCGCAGATGAAAAAACGCCGGGCCAAAAAACGGCTCACATCGAGCGCATTTCTGGCGATGTACAAGAGGTTGCTCATTGACGGCGGAATGGTAAATCTGAAGACCGACAGTCGGTTTCTCTATCGTTACACATGCGAAGTGGCGCGTGTGAACAATCTGCCAATCGAGCGGCAATCGGCCGACCTCTACAGCGAGCCTTGGCTTGATGAGGTGCTCAACATAAAGACATACTACGAGCAGCTCCACATCGACGACGGCAACACCATTCACTATCTGAAATTCAGGCTGCCGCAAAGCGGAGAGCTCACCGAGCCTGATTTTGACGATACTGACGAAGCCGCCGAACTAACAGGAAAAAAATGAATTAACATAAAAACTTAAAACAATGGAAAACGAAGCAAATGGCGCAAGCGCAAGCAATCCGAAGCTGGATGTTGTGCGTTCAAAAAACCAGATAGACTTTTTCATGCACAACTACACCGTCTACAAAAAAAGCGGTGTGGTAGTTATGGATGTGATGATTCCCGACGATAAGGGCGAGGATTTGCACAGCTACTACGAACTGACAAAAGAGGAGTTCGAGAGCGACGATTTCCGCGTTCTGGCTGATACCATTCGCAAGAATCCGCAGCAGTTTGCCGACCGTCGGCTACTGTAGAAATAATCGATAGTGTTTCATCCATTCGACAACCTGCCAGACGATGTGCGGCTGCCCGAGCAGTTCACATGTCCGTTTTGCTATACGCCACACCCTTTGGTGCAACTGGCTGCCGATGAGTTGATGAAACACATTGCCGCCCGCACCGAGTGGCAGGCAGAGCTGCAAGCCGGAAAAATGTTCGGTGTGCTGGTGGCTCAAAACAAAAGCGGACAGCTGGGCTACATTGCCGCCTTTTCAGGGTTGATAGCCGGTAGCGGCAACCATACATTCTTTGTCCCGCCAATCTTTGATTACACCCAAACCGACGGTCATTTCAAGCAGACCGAAAGCCAGATTTCGGAGCTGAACCGCCAGATTGAAGCCGCTCAAAACTCACAACAACTGACTGAACTCCGTCGGCAACTTACCGAAACCGAAGCTCAAGCCGAAGCCGAAACAGCGGCAAGAAAATCGGTCAACCAAGAACACAAAGCCGAGCGCGACCGCAGACGCAAACAACCATTAACAGCCACCGAACTTGCCGAACTAACGCGCCAAAGCCAGTTTGAGAAAGCCGAACTCCGTCGCTTACAACAATTCTGGGCGGCTAAAACCGACTGTCTGAAAAGCCAAATATCAACATTTGAGATAGAAATAGAACAACTGAAAAACCGCCGCCGACTGATGTCGGAGGATTTGCAGCAGTGGCTTTTTGAGCAGTATGTGGTGTTCAACGCCCGCTGCGAAAGCAAAACCATTGGCCGCATTTTTACCGAAGAACGAGGCTCTGTGCCGCCTGCAGCCACCGGCGAATGTGCCGCGCCCAAAATGCTGCAATACGCCTACAAACACGGTTTGCGACCGTTGGCAATGGGCGAGTTTTGGTGGGGCGACTCGCCCGAAGGCGAAATCCGCCAGCACGGCAATTTCTATCCGGCTTGCCACAACCGTTGCCGTCCGTTGCTTGGTTTTATGCTGCAAGGTCTTGATGTTGAGCCTAATAAGCTGGAACAAAACCAATTGCAAATTAGCATCATTTATAACGACGACTGGCTTGTGGCTGTCAATAAACCGGCCGGATTATTGTCGGTTCCCGGAAAAGACAATGCCGATTCGGCTTTGACACAGTTGCAGAAAATTTATGGTGAAACGGCTGACATTCAACCCGTTCACCGGCTCGATATGCAGACATCGGGAGTGTTGTTGTTCGCCAAAGACAAACAAACTCAAGTCTCTATGATGCAATTGTTTGAGCGCCGCCAAGTAAAAAAACGTTATGTAGCTGTTGTTGAAGGTATTCCGGCGGTAGAACAAGGCATTGTCAGCCTTCCGCTTCGTCTGAATCCTGATGACCGCCCGCGTCAGATTGTCGATTTTAAACACGGACGGAAAGCCGTAACGCGCTACAAGGTGCTCGGCGGCAATGGCAAGCTGACGGTTGTCGAATTTCTCCCGGAAACCGGACGCACGCACCAGCTAAGGGTTCATGCGGCGCATCCGTCGGGGTTGAACTGCCCTATTATCGGCGACAATCTCTATGGCTCACCCGCCGACAGGCTTTATCTGCATGCCGAGCGGATAGAATTCACGCATCCCGCCACAGGCGAAAAAATCACGATTGAGTGTAAGGAGGATTTTTGTGGATTCGGTCTTGAGTAGCCTAAACCTTAACAGGCTCCACATGCAAAATAACCTGAGTGCGCTGTCCGTAATGCTCGCGCAACCGCCGCTCCACATCAACAGTGGCATCGTGCGACTCGCTGACGGTCATGTTGCCCGGAACGCGCACATGCAGCTCAATGGCGATGCCCGACCCAATGCGGCGCGTCTTCAGGTTGTGGACATCGCTAAAATGCTTGTTGTTCAGAACAATCTGTTCAATCTCGTCTTCCTGTTCCTTTGGCAGCGAGCACTCAAGCATCTCGCCTATACCGGGTTTGATAAGGTCGTAAGCCACTTTGGCTATCAGAACGCTCACGGCAATAGCGGCAATGGGGTCGAGAATGCACCATTTATCACCAATAAAGTAGGCGCCGCCGATACCAAGAAGTGTGGCGATTGACGACAGCGCATCGGAGCGGTGATGCCACGCATTGGCCACAACCACCTGCGAATCGACCTTCTCGCCAACCCAGCGGGTATAGCGGTAGAGAGCTTCCTTCACCAAAATGGAAATGGCGGCGGCGGCAAATGCAATTGCCTCGGGCGGTTCAATACTCTGCCCATTGGCAACCGCAGCCACATGGTTCACGTTTTTCCAAAAAATGCCGACAGCCACGCCAAACAGCGCCAGTCCGATGATGATAGTCGCCAAAGTCTCGAACTTGCCGTGGCCGTAGTCGTGGTCCTCGTCTTTAGGCATTGCTGATACCTTGACGAAAATCATAACCACAAGGTCTGTCACAAAATCAGATACGGAATGGATGCCGTCGGCAATCATGGCGCCGCTTCGGCCCACAATTCCCGCCGCAATCTTTCCCACCGACAATAGCAAGTTGGCAAAAAAGCCCACCCATGTCGCACGATATATCTGTTGCTCTCGATTCATTTTTATTGGAGAAATATTGAACAAATATAATCTTGAAAGATGAATAACGAGTGTGGTATATGTAAAAAGTAATAATGAAAATGAAAACGATGATAAAATGCCAACTTGTCACTATGCCTGATTGTTTTGTTTTGTGCGTGTTAGAGCATAGCGTGGAAGATAGTTAGTGGTGCGGTGTCATACGGTAGTGGCAGAAATCGGCAATTTTGGCACAAAAAAGCAGGCGAATCGGCTTTGGCACAGATTATGATAAAATGGCGTCGGCTTTCGGGCCGGAATTTGAAAACATTTATTAATTAAATATCATTTAAAAATGGCACAAGTATTAAAAGGTAGGGTGATTCCAGGCAAAGCGCTGGTGTTGCCCGCAGAGGCTGAGACAAAGACAGCAGGCGGAATCTACATTCCCGACACTGCAAAAGACAAACCGACACAGGGCAAAATCGTCCTGCTGGGCGCACCGCTCAAAGACGAGACACCTATCGACGTGAAGGTTGGCGACAACGTGATGTACGGCAAATATTCGGGCACCGAAGTCGAAATCGACGGCACCAAATATATGCTTATCAACACAAAAGACATTATCTATATCTTCTAACTATCTAAAAATCAGAAATTATGGCTAAAGAAATAAAATTCAATGTTGAGGCCCGCGACCTTCTGAAGAAGGGCGTTGACGAGTTGGCCAATGCAGTCAAGGTGACACTCGGTCCTAAAGGTCGCAACGTAGTGATTGACAAGAAATTCGGCGCGCCACAGGTTACAAAAGACGGCGTGACTGTTGCCAAAGAGATTGAGTTGAGCGACGCCTACGCAAATCTGGGCGCGCAGATGGTGAAAGAGGTGGCTTCGAAAACCGCTGACAAGGCTGGCGACGGCACCACCACAGCAACCGTTCTGGCACAATCGATTATCAACGTCGGTCTGAAAAACGTAACGGCAGGCGCCAACCCGATGGACCTGAAACGCGGTATCGACAAGGCCGTGACAGTGGTTGTCGACAACTTGAAGAAGATGTCGCAGGATATCGACGTCAAATCGGAGAAACTGGAGCAAGTTGCCACCATTTCGGCCAACAACGACAAGGAAATCGGCGAGCTGATTGCCGATGCGATGAAGAAGGTCGGCAAAGAGGGCGTTATCACCGTCGAAGAGTCGAAAACCGCTGAAACTCACGTTGATGTGGTTGAGGGTATGCAGTTCGACCGCGGCTATATCTCACCGTATTTCGTGACCAACACCGACAAGATGGAGGCTGAATTCGAGAGCCCGTTCATTTTGATTTACGACAAGAAGATTTCTTCGATGAAGGAACTTCTTCCGATTCTTGAGCCTGCAGCACAAAGCGGCCGCCCGCTTTTGATTATTGCGGAAGACGTTGACGGCGAGGCTTTGGCAACGTTGATTGTGAACCGCCTGCGCGCTTCGCTCAAGATTGCAGCCGTAAAGGCACCTGGCTTCGGCGACCGCCGGAAGGAGATGCTCGAAGACATTGCCACTCTGACTGGCGGTATCGTCATTTCGGAGGAAAAGGGGATGAAACTCGAAGACGCCACAATGGATATGCTTGGCCGTTGCGACAAAGTGACTATCAACAAGGAGAACACAACAATTGTGAACGGCTTGGGCTCGAAAGACCTGATTGCCGCCCGCGTCGACCAAATACGCGCTCAAATCGAGAAGACAACTTCTGACTACGACCGCGAGAAACTGCACGAGCGTCTTGCCAAACTGGCTGGCGGTGTGGCTGTTCTCTACGTTGGTGCCGCTTCGGAGGTTGAGATGAAGGAGAAGAAAGACCGCGTTGACGACGCTTTGAGCGCAACCCGCGCAGCCGTTGAGGAAGGTATCGTTCCTGGTGGCGGTGTGGCTTATATCCGTAGCATTGCCGCTCTCGACAAACTGAAAGGCGAGAACGAGGACCAAACTCTGGGTATCAACATTATCAAACGCGCCATTGAGGAGCCGTTGCGTCAGATTGTGCTGAACGCTGGCGGCGAGGGCTCTGTGGTTGTGAACAAGGTTAAGGAAGGCAAAGCCGACTTCGGTTACAACGCCCGCACCGACAAGTACGAGAAGATGGTTGCCGGCGGCGTCATCGACCCGACAAAGGTTGCCCGTGTGGCTCTGGAGAACGCCGCGTCGATTGCCGGAATGTTCCTGACAACCGAATGTGTGCTTGTTGAGGAGAAAACCGAAACCCCTGCAGCCAACCCAATGGCCGGCGGCGGTATGGGCGGAATGATGTAATCGCTTAATTACGGATATGAAGGAAAGGCGCTCCGTTTTGGGGCGCCTTTCTTTTGCATTTGCCGCTAAAGAGGCATCGTATATCAAACATCGCAGACAATCAAATGATTTTTTGATAATTTTGTTTCGTGAAAAATCGCAAGTAATGAACACTCTATATCCGTTGAAATTCGAACCTATTCTGAAGGAGAAAATTTGGGGAGGAAACAGAATAGCGAAGGAACTGAACAAGAAGCAAGGCGCGCTACCGAACATCGGCGAGAGCTGGGAGTTGTCGGGCGTGACCAATAATGTGTCGGTTGTGAGCAACGGATTCCTGCAGGGAAACACCATTGAGGAACTGATTGAGGTTTATATGGGCGACATTGTTGGCGACAAGGTGTTCTCGAAATTCGGCACTGAATTTCCGTTGTTGTTCAAATTCATCGATGCCGACGAATATCTGTCGATTCAAGTTCACCCTAATGATGAGCTGGCCATGCAGCGCCACAATCTTCACGGAAAGACCGAGATGTGGGATGTGATTGAGGCCGAAGACGATGCCAAACTGATTTCGGGCTTCAACTGCGAAATGGACAAGCAAAAATATCTGGATAATCTGAACAGTGGCCATTTGCGTGATATCCTCAATTGGGTACCGGTGAAGCATGGCGACACGTTCTTCATCCCTTCGGGTCGTATACACTCAATAGGCCCGGGCATATTGCTTGCCGAGATTCAGGAAACATCCGACATCACCTATCGCATCTACGACTGGGACCGTCTCGACACCAACGGCAAGCCGCGCCAGTTGCACACCGATTTGGCTGTTGATGCTATCGACTACACGCTTCATCCGTCGTACAAAACCGACTACGAAATCAAGATGAACCGAAGCACGTCGGTGGTCAGTTGTCCGTTCTTTACGGTCAATTTGCTCAATTTCGATAAGGATATTGAAATCGACTACGGCCGCATCGACTCGTTTGTGGTTTATATGGCTGTTGGCGGCAAGGCGGAGATTCACGCGCCCGGACTCGACGAGCCTGTAAGCATTGCCAAAGGCGAAACGGTGCTGATTCCGGCGGAGATGAAGGAAATTGAACTGAAGCCGGTTGGCGGCGAGGCCAAACTACTTGAAGTGTATATCGGATAGTTTTATTATCGATACAAAATAATAAAGGCGGCCTTTGGGGTCGCCTTTTTAATTGTTGTGCAGTTTCTTATGCAAGTTTCGGAGCTTCAACCGGGCATACGCTAGCGCATGTTCCGCACTCAGTGCATTTGTCAGGGTCGATAACATAGATATCGCCTTCTGAAATTGCCTCAACCGGGCATTCGCTCATGCATGTTCCACATGCCAAGCAGTCTTCTGAAATTTTGTAAGCCATAATTATTGTTTTTAAAAGTCGGTCAAAGATAAATCATTTAGCAATAGTAACAACAACAGATTTTCGGCATAAATCCAACGCACTTATTTTCCGCGCTGGGCGATAATTGTCCGGCAGCCTGTTACTTTGTCTCCAATTTTCACGTTCACATTGTAATTAGTCGGTATAAACAAATCGACTCGCGAGCCGAAGCGGATAAAACCTAACTCTTCGCCAGCGCTGTGGTTTTCGTCTTGTTTCACAAATGTCAGTATGCGGCGAGCGACGGCTCCTGCAACCTGTTTCACAAGCACAATGCTGCCATCAGGTTGAGTGATGGCGACGGCTGTATGCTCGTTCAGGTCAGACGATTTTGGCGTAATGGCGCGGGTGAACTCGCCGTCGAAGTGGAGCACCTGTTTAATTTTGCCCGTCACCGGAACCCAGTTGATATGCACATTCCAGCACGACATGAAAATGGAAACCTGAATCTGTCTCTCGTTTACAAAACTTGAAGGTTCAACCTCTTCAATCGCAACAATTGTACCGTCGGCGGGGCAGAGCACCTCGTCGCCCGACAGAGCCGGAACAGCGCGTCGTGGATATCGGAAGAAACGTAGAACGAAAAGCATTAGAAGGCACGATGCCGTTATGCTGATGTATAATGCAAGGCCGAATCCAACCGTAAAATATATTATAAAATTGATTACCAATAATATAATAAGTGCTTTCAATATTACGATATAGCCTGCATGATGAATGCGCATAGTCTGATTTTTTAGTTATGAAATGAACTGCAAATATGCCAAAATAACGGGAATGACCAATATAATACTGTCAAATCTGTCGAGAATGCCACCATGGCCCGGCAGAAGGTTGCTCGAATCCTTAATGCCGACGGTGCGTTTGAACTGCGACTCGACAAGGTCGCCCAAAGTGCCGAAGCAAATAGTGAGCAACGCCATAATGACCCATTGCGCCGGTGAAAGAATCGGGTAGAAGTGTGCCAAAACCAAAGCGGCACCAACGGCCGACAGTGCGCCTCCGGCGAAGCCTTCCCATGACTTTTTAGGCGATATGCGGACAAACATTTTATGCTTGCCAAGCAACATTCCGAAGCAATAAGCGCCGGTGTCGTTTGTCCAAATAATAATGAACATTCCCAATATTATTATGCTCTGATAGCTTCCGCCGTAGAAAGCCAGCGGGGTTATCAGTGCAAACGGAACGGCAATGTAAACAAGCCCGTAAATGGTTGTGGCAATGCTGTTTATCGGATTCTTATAATCTTTGCCGAACAGCACAATCACAAAAATCAAGGCTGTAAGCGGCACCAACAACAGAAGGTATTGCCAACCTATGATACCAGCCGTCGATAGAAATGACAATGCGTAGGCCGCCACACCGATTATTATGGCATAAACACCAATCGGCTGATAATCTTTCTGTTTTGCTATGTGGTAGAATTCTCCCAACGCCAACGCGTCGATAATGGCGAACAGTAGCGCGAATGTCCACTGGTTTATCAGTATGCACGAGATAAGCACCGCCAGAAAGACGACGCCAGTTGTAAGCCGTTGCCAAAAATTATTCATTTTCATGGCTGTTTATGATGTTTAAAGCCTGTTGCGACTCGTGCTGATGCACGTAAACTTCAATTTCGCCAAACAAATACGATGAGTCTTGCTTGTTCATCAGAACAGCTTCAATTCCGGCATTCTCGAGTTTGCCGCGAACAAGCTCAGCTTCGAACGTGCTGTTGGTGCTATAAATTGAAATCCAGTCTTCCATTATTCTGTAGTTTCGGTTTCCGATTTAGCCTCGTTGTTGTCGGCGGCAGGTTCGGCATTTTTTGTCTGATGCTCGTAGTAAGGCGTTTTGCCGCCCGGGCGCGGACCTAAGATGCGCTCAAGGTCTTCAGCAAACAAAACCTCACGCTCAAGTAGAAGGTTGGCCAATTGGTGGTGCTGTTCCTGATATTTTGTCAGTATCTCCTTCGCTTTGGCGTATGCCTCGCCAATGAGTCGTTGCGTCTCTTCATCAATGGCGCGGGCCGTCTCCTCGCTGTATGGCTTTGAGAAAGCGTATTCGGTTTGGCCCGACGAGTCGTAGTAGCTGATGTTGGCCAACCGCGGACTCATGCCGTAGTAGCAAACCATGGCGTAGGCGTGTTTGGTTGTCCGCTCAAGGTCGTTGAGGGCGCCTGTCGATATGCGGCCAAAGAAAAGCTCCTCGGCGGCGCGTCCGCCAAGCAATGCGGCCATTTCCTCCATGAGTTGTTCGGTGGTGGTAAGTTGCCGTTCCTCAGGCAGATACCATGCTGCGCCCAAAGCCTGTCCGCGCGGAACAATCGTAACTTTGATTAGCGGATTGGCGTTTTCCAACATCCAGCTTACGGTGGCGTGTCCGGCCTCGTGATATGCTATCGATTTTTTCTCCTCAGGCGATATTATCTTGTTTTTCTTCTCAAGTCCGCCAATGATGCGGTCGATGGCATCGAGGAAATCTTGTTTTTCAACTTGTGCCTTGTCGTGGCGGGCGGCGATAAGCGCTGCCTCGTTGCAGACATTGGCGATGTCGGCACCGGAGAAGCCCGGTGTTTGCTTGGCCAGCGACTCTACCGACACATCCTGCGCGAGTTTGGTGAGCGGGCGCAGATGCACTTTGAATATCTCCATGCGCTCGTTAAGGTCGGGAAGTTCAACTTGAATCTGACGGTCGAAGCGGCCGGCGCGCATCAGGGCTCGGTCCAGAATGTCGGCGCGGTTGGTGGCGGCCAATATGATGACACCACTGTTGGTGCCGAAGCCGTCCATTTCGGTAAGCAACTGGTTCAGAGTGTTTTCGCGCTCATCGTTCGAACTCCAGCTGTTGTTGCGTCCACGGGCGCGGCCAATGGCGTCAATCTCGTCGATGAAGATGATGCACGGAGCCTTCTCCTTGGCTTGCTTGAACAGGTCGCGCACACGCGATGCGCCCACACCCACAAACATCTCGACAAAATCGGAACCCGACAACGAGAAGAACGGCACGTGCGCCTCGCCGGCTACGGCTTTGGCGAGCAATGTTTTGCCCGTTCCCGGAGGTCCTACAAGTAGTGCGCCCTTTGGAATTTTACCGCCTAACTGCGTGTATTTCTGCGGATTTTTCAAGAAATCGACAATCTCTTTTATCTCCACTTTGGCCTCCTCAAGTCCGGCCACGTCTTTGAAATCGATTTTTATGTCAGTGGCGTCTTTGTCGAACATTTTGGCGCGCGACTTGCCAATGTTGAAAATCTGGTTGCCGGCTCCACCCGACATCCGGCGGAAGATGAATATCCAAACGCCTATCAGCAAAAGCGGGAAGATAATCCAGTTGAGGATTGGCCCGAGGCGGTCTTGGCGCGTTTCGTACTTGACGTCTATCGGCTCGTCGGGCGAATATTTTTCGGTAGCTCTGACCAGATTCTGTTCAAACGACTCAACCGAGCCTATCGTGAAGAAATACTGCGGATTGTTCGACGAAAAAGCCGGAGTTGCCTTGCTGTCGGCGTAGCGTGCTTCCTTCAACTTGTCGGCTTTGATATAAATCATCGCCTTCTCTTTGTTGATAACCACTATCTTGCTGACATCGTGGTTTTTAAGCATATCTTGCTCAAAGCGGTTCCAGGTCACCTCTTTGGGGTCGCTGTCGCCCGAGGGCAGAAACATAAGCCCGAAAAGCGCGATGGCTATTATGCCGTAAATCCAGTTGGTGTTGAATTTTGGGCGTTTCCCCGGTGTTTTGGGCTGAGTTGCGTTGTCCTCCTGTTTTTTGCCGGCGTTGTTAGTTTTTTCTTTGTTGTTCTCGGTATCCATAATGTTTATTCTTCTGTTTCAATGATTTCCTTTTTGGCATCGGCCCAAAGGTCTTCGATGTTGTAGAAACTGCGGATTTCCTCTTGGAAAATGTGGACGATGATGTTGCCATAGTCCATCAGCACCCAGAGTGCGTTCTGCAGCCCCTCAATGTGCGACGGATGCTCGCTTGTCTCGGTGCGGGCAAAGCGCTCGATGTTGTCGGTAATGGCTTCAACCTGCGAGCTTGAGTTTCCGTGGCATATAATATAGTAATCGGCAACAGCCTGATGATTGTCTGTCAAATCGATAGCCACAATTTCGTGACCTTTTTTTTGCTTGATAGCCTCAATTATAGCCTCCTTCAAGCCGAGATTGTGTTTGCTTTTTGCCATTCTTGCTTTTTTAAAGGTGCAAATGTAAGTTTTTAAACCGAATGGCAATTGAAAAGTGAGAAATTAAAGGTGCAAAGACTCATTGTTCAACTTTTATCAATGAATTGGAACAATTTTAGTTATTTTCGCACGTAATTTTTTAGAAATCCGCATATTCCGAATATGAGAAAAATTATCGCAATAACTGTAATAATGCTGTCAGTGGCGGCATCGTATGCGCAGAAGAACATCACAGCCAAGGCCGACAAGGCTTTTGAGGCCGGCAAGTATTTCGATGCAATTGATGAGTATAAATACGCTTTTGCCAAGGCGAAGGACAAAGACCGTAAGAATCAAATTACCTTTATGGTTGCCGAATGCTACCGCATGGTGCAGAACAACCATCAGGCTGAGGTTTGGTATCGCAAAACCATCAAGAAAGGTTACACCGAGCCGCTGGCGACGCTCTATTTAGCCAACGCACTGCGCGCCCAGGGCAACTACGACGAGGCGCTGACCGAATATCAGAACTACAGCAAAATGGCTCCCGCCGACGACCGCGGACCGGCAGGTGTCGAGTCGTGCGCTATGGCCATTGAGTGGATGGCGCAGCCAACCCGTTACAAGGTTGAGAACATGCATTATTTCAACAGCAAATACAGCGACTATGCGCCGGCTTTCGCCAAAGACGATTACAATATGGTGATATTCGCTTCGGCACGCGAGAGCGCAACGGGCGGCAAAATCAGTGGTGTGACGGGCGAATACTACAGCGACATTTTCCGCACTCGCGCCGACCGCAAGGGAAAATGGTCGGACCCTGTTCCGCTTGAGGAGGTCATAAACACTGAATATGACGAAGGCGCGCCTTGCACCAACAAGAAGTGCAATACGCTGTATTTCACCAGCTTCCGTGAAAATAAAGACAGAAATATGGTCTGCAAGATATTCTGTTCGACAAAAGAAAATGCCGAATGGGGCGAGCCGAAAGAGCTAAATCTTGCACCCGACAGCATCGCCGTGGGGCATCCGGCTGTGAGCGACGATGAGCTGACACTGATTTTTGTTGCCGACATGAAAGGCGGCTACGGAGGAAAAGACCTCTGGAAATCGACACGCGCAAACAAGACAGCCGAATGGGGCGCGCCCGTCAATATGGGTCCGGAGATTAACACCGAAGGCGACGAGATGTTCCCGTTCATTCATCCCGACGGAACGCTATATTTTTCGTCGAACGGTCATCCTGGAATGGGCGGACTCGACATTTTCAGCGCGCGGCAAGGCGCATCGGGCTGGAAAGTTGAGAACATGAAATATCCTATCAACAGCCCCGCCGACGATTTCGGCATTTGCTTTGAGGCAGAGTTGGAACGCGGATATTTTTCTTCGAACCGTCCGGGCGGCAAGGGCAGCGATGACATCTACCAATTCTCGCTTCCGCCTATCGAGTTCACGCTGACGGGCGTTGTCCGCAACAGCAAGACCGAGGCGATTATTGCCGGAGCCGAAGTCAATCTTATCGGTAGCGACGGTACCAACATCAGCGCCAAAACTGAGACCAACGGTTCGTACAACTTCAAGCTGACACCAAACACCGATTATCGCGTGGTTGTGAAACGCGGCGGCTTCCTTAACTCAAAAGACAAAGTGACAACCAAAGGCTTGACAACCAGCACCGCCATTGAGGCCAACATCAACCTGTCGCCCGACGATTCGCGTATGGACCTTGACGGCATAGAATACGATTTCGGCAAATGGACACTGCGCCCGACATCAATCGCAGCGCTTGAGGGACTTGTCGAGATTCTGAACGACAACACCAATATCACTATCGAGATTGGCTCGCACACCGACTTCCGCGGAAGCGACGCCGCCAATATGGAGCTGTCGAAGAAACGCGCCCAGTCGGTTGTCGATTTCTTGATAACATACGGTATTGACGCAGAGCGACTTACATCGAGAGGTTACGGCGAGACATGGCCGAAAGAGATTGACAAGAGTTTGGCTCGCAAATATCCGTTCCTGAGAGAAGGCGATGTGCTTACCGAACAGTTTATCAATAAGTTGCCCGACGAGGAACAAAAAGAAATCTGCCACCAGATTAACCGCCGCACCGACTTCGGTCTTACCGGCCGCGACTATGTGCCAAAGGTTAAACGACGCAGATAAAATTGGTATTGAGAGTAAAGTATTTGGAGTAAAGAGTAAAGATAAAAAAGGCATAAGGCATAAGTAATTAGAATTTAGAATTATTAATTACAGACTGATAATCAAATCATTACTCTTTAATCATTAATCTTTAATCATTCCACTTTACTCTTTAATCATTACTCAATTTATGCATTTCAAGCTGAACAACGGCACTGAAATACCCGGCATCGGTTTTGGTACATGGGCGATACCCGATTCCGATGAGGCGATTGCCGCCGTGCGCACGGCCATTGAGTGTGGCTTCCGGCACATCGACACAGCATCGCGATACGAGAACGAGACAAGCGTGGGGCAAGCCATTGCCACTTGCGGAGTTGAGCGCAGCCAGCTTTGGATAACAAGCAAGGCCTGGCCCAACGAGTGCGGCTACGACAACCTTCTGCGTGCCTTCGACGCTTCAATGCGCCGTCTTGGGCTCGATTATCTCGATTTATACTTGATTCATTGGCCGGCACCGAATTATGCCGACTGGCGCCAACGTAACGCCGACACTTGGCGCGCAATGGAGAAACTATATGCCGATGGTCGTGCCAGAGCCATTGGAGTGAGCAACTTTTTGGAGCATCACCTGCAACCGTTATTAGACAGCTGCCGCATAAAACCAATGGTTGACCAGATAGAGATTCATCCTGGCTACGCGCAACAGCCGACAGTAGATTTCTGCCAGCGAAATGGGATTGCCGTTGAGGCGTGGAGTCCGTTTGGGCGCGGTATAGTTTTTAAGAACGAAACGCTGATGGCTATTGCCAAAAGGTATGGCAAAAGTGTGGCGCAGATTTGCATCCGTTGGTGCTTGCAGAAGGGCATAGTGCCGCTGCCCAAATCGGTAACGCCGGAGCGCATAAAAAACAACCTTGAGGTTTTCGATTTCGAACTCTCATCCGCCGATATGCAGACAATCGACCAAATGCCGTGCTTCGGCTGGTCGGGGCAGCATCCGGATGAGGTGGAGTTGTAATTTAGCGGGAACGGAAAAAATCCTTTACCACACAAAAACCTTTTTTGCCGCGCCACCAATTTTCACAATATAAACGCCTGAATCATTGACGGTTATTCTTGTTGAGGTTGTGCCAACCAACCGCCCCATAACATCATAAACACGGATTTCGTTGGTGGCATTTTCAACAACAATGGTGCGACCGTGGACGTAGATGTTTATATTGGTAAATTGTTCGGTTACAGAGGTTTCGGTGTCGTTGCCTTCACTGTTTTCTATTTTGAATGTTATATTGTTTTCGATTGCATAAGTGTGTGCATAACTATCTTTTTCAACCACCCAGACAACGCCTTTCGAAGTTATGTTTTTGCCAAGAATGGTAACACTTTCGGGAATTTCAATCGTGTCGATTCCTGTGTTGTAAAACGCATTGTTGTCGATTTTCCGCACACCGTCCTCAATAACCACGGTTTTCAAATTCTGGCAATCGGCAAAGGCCTCTTTCCCAATAACTTTGACAGTGCCAGGAATGGTGATTTCGGTCAGACCCGAACCTTTGAAAAGCTTGGTGTTCAGTTCGCGCAAGCTGTTGGGAATTTCAACCGAAGTAAGCGATGTGCAGTTCTGGAATGTCGCATCGCCTATTGACTTCACGCTGTTGGGAATGGTTACCGATTTCAATTCTTCGCATGAATGAAATGCCAATTTCTTTATTATCGTAACAGTTGAAGGAATTTCCACATTTTCGATTTTTGTTCCGTAAAAGGCTGAACTTGTGATTACTTCGACTGACGACGGAATAACAATTTTTGTAAAATCAGTCTGTTCCTTATGCGAATCAGCAAGAGGGACACCCTCTGTAATGTATAGAATGCTGTCTATGACAACATCGTCGGGAATGTCGGGCAAATGAAGTTCATTGTAGGAGAATAAATTTGAGTTGAAAAATAACTTGCCTTCCAGATAGGGCGGAGTTCCCTTTTGAAATTCCTCCTTATATACTTGGTTGCCGATTCCAGGCCAATCCAAATTATATGGTGCAGGGCGACCATCGTTGCACATATTTCCGTCCTCGTGCCCCCAACCCATATTATGCGAGTGCTCGTGCCAAAAACTATTCGGTGTCCCACAAGAAAGACCTAAAAGCCACGAGTTATCCAACCATATTGCTTGTCCCCCTGCCACACTCAATCCACCCTGACATCTTCCGAGCATAATTGACCATTTTGATGCTTTTTTCAAAAGATTGTCCATTTGCTCTTTCGTAAGAAATTCAGTGAGTTCCTCGTTTGTTACAAGTTTTTTTTCTTCTACCGCTTGATAACAGCGCGCGGCGTATTCGGGACTTCCGGCTATATACGCCACATTGTATATGCCGGCAATATATTCCCTCGCAAAGACAGGTTGCATCGGTCTAATTAAATCGTTCTCATATTTTCCTGGTCGATAAATGCGTCCGTCGTACGATATTGACCATTCTGTAGGAATGGAAACGAGCCGTTTATAAAACGCATCGTCGGTGGTAAGCGTGAAGTTTTCAACGCTGTCGGTAAGAAAATCGAAATCGCACAAAACGGTGCGTGTCAGCGGTTGGATTGTCTTGTTGCTGATTAGTGGTTTGCCGTCTTTTGCGGTAACTGTAACATTTTCACATGGATAGAGCATAAACGATGTAAGAACAAGTTTGTTGTCAACCTCCTCCAATTTCAGCGGTTGCTGTATCACAAATTTGTAGGAAGTCCAATTGGCATACGAATCATCATCGCACAAGATTCGGGTGAAATCCTCCTCAATCTTTTTCGATGCGTCTTTGGTGTAAACGTTCAAATCGGCAAGCACGCCGCTCAGATAGTAGCCGTTTTGTTTCGCCCACGTGTCGGCGTAGGTGTTGCGTTTCGCCCGCAAGGTCAGATTATCGGCAAATATGCCAGAAAGGATTTCGGTAACATCAGGCCCTATGTCAACCGATTGCAGATTGGGGCAGTTCTTGAAATAATCGGCAGGAATATTTCCATTTATACTGATTTTCAACGCCGTTTCGCCCGAATAGTCGGAATACGGTTGTGTGTAATCAATGTTGTACGAACAACGGCTTTTCACATACTCCTCAGCATAGCTGCCCTGCACAACCGTCCACACCGCCTCACCATTTGTAACTCCATTGTTGGCGGCCAAAGTGTCCACCGAGTTCGGCACATAGATATATAGTTTTCGGTAAGTGTTAAATGCGTAAGAGTCAATTTCTTTCACGCCTTCTTCGAGTATGGCTTTCTCGAGGTGTGAGCAATAGAATGCCGAATTTTTAATGATTTGGACACTTCCAGGAATGGTAACTTCACGGACATTTGTACCAAAGAATGCTTGTTTTCCGATTTCTGTAACGGTATTTGGGATGACAACCTTTGTAAAGGCTTTGGCATAAATGTAGGCGTCGCCATTAATGACAGTTGTCCCTGGCTTTATGTAGAGAACGCTGTCCTCGATAATGTCGCGTGTGGCTGTGGCAAGCCATTGCTCGTGGCTCTGTTTCGGCTCATTGTCGGTAAATGCAAGACGTGAATCTTTGCAGAAATATGTGTGCGCCTCGGAGTATCGGTCAACCCTGATTGTTGTCAGATTGTCGCACTCGGCAAGCGAATAATCGCCAAATTTGGTGACGGTTGACGGAATGGTGATTTCCGTGAGGCTCACGCAGCTTTTGAAAAGCCTGTAACTCAAATTGGTAAGACCTTCGTGCAGAGTAACTTTCGTAAGCGAGGAATCGTTCTGGAATGCGGCATCGCCAATAGTTGTAACCGATGCGGGAATGTCGATTTCTTCAAGATTTGTACAGTTGTGGAATGCAAGACCGCCGATTTTTGTAACCGTCGAAGGAATCACCACTTTTTTGATTTCATTGTTGCCGTAATAGGCTTTGTAACCAATTTCGGTTGTGCCTTCGGCGATATAGAGAACGCTGTCGATAATGGTTTGCGCATGCAGCGAGCCAATTGCCAGCAAAAAGGATAATATTGAAGCGAATATCTTTTTCATTTCCAACCTCTTAAAATAAATCATCCAAAGTTACTTCATTTATATTTAGCACTATGTGAAACATCGTACCACGTCATACATATTGCAATCTAATTCTTAACTAAAGAAATAATCCACACCGAAAATTGCTCCAGTAAGTAGCATTGTACCGAGAATCCACCATGACTTATCGAGCTCGTCATTGAAACATATCATAATTATTAAGGAAGTTAGAAGCAAATCTAAATAGAATTGCACATCGAGCCCAAAGAACAAATAATATAATATAAAAACAACAACACTGGAGTAAAAATGCAGGCCAGATTCTTTTTGGCTTATAAGCCAAAGATACCAAATATCCAGCATTATTGTTGCCACTGCGTAATAAACTGAAGAAGGCAAACCAAAACCATATAAAATCAATATTTGGCAAATCGTGGAGATTGACGATATGGATGCTAGAACGATGCTCGAAGGCAATAAGAATGTCCAACATAGTCTCCAAGCCAACACAAACAATAGCATTAAAATAATAATCAGAGACGTATCTAACGTTGTGCTTCTGCTATCCCAAAGAGAAATTCCGAGTACGACAACAAGAACGAGGCACATTGAAATAATGGAATAGAGTTTTACCGTTTTTTGCTCAAAAAGTCCGAACAGCAAACCAGAAAACCATCCAAATCCAAATGTCGTATAGATTACCAAAGCCAGTTTATCAGAGTCTAAATGCGGCCTTATAATCAACAAAATTGCCAAACAGCATAACTGCAAAATCAACAGTCCAATTTTGGTAATTTTCTCATGTTTGAACGAGATAGTGCGTATTGTATTTTCTTTCTTAAAAGGTCTCATATATTCTTGAAATTAATCTATACGGATTTTCTTCGCCAAATTACCAATTTTCACAATATAAATGCCTGAATCATTGACGGTTATTCGTGTGCAGACGCGATGAATCGCATCCCTACAAACCAACCGCCCCATAACATCATAAACGCGGATTTCGTCTTGGGCGTTTTCAACCACAATGGTGCGGCCATGGGCGTAGATATTTATATTGGCAAATTGTTCGGTTACAGAGGTTTCGGTGCCATTTTTCGGCACATACGTTTCAATTCCGCGATACTCGTTGTCAAGATTCATCATTGTGGTGTTTATCGGTTCCCAAAGGTAGAACCAGCCATCGTAGTCGCCGTCCCAACCAAAGAGCAAATGAACCTGAAATTTGCCGCCAACATATCGTGCGCCGTCAACCACTATGGCGTGGTCGCGGCTCTTGTCGGCAGTGTAGCAATGAATCATCATCGGACGGTTTTCAGAAATCTCATTATCAATTAGTTGCTCCATTTCTGCCTTCTTAATTTCCGACGGATATTCATAAACATTGCGCTCAACATCGAAGTTCTCAACCACTTTTTTCGACGACACGGCATAAATGTAACGTGAAGTTTCAAGTTTGTTTTCCTGCGGCGTGTTCTCCGTCAGTTCGTTCTCAACTTTCGATAGGTCGATTGTCATGTTTTTCGGCAGAAGTTTGTGATACAGAAGAATTTGCGCAATGGCAAGGTTGCCGCAACCCATAAATGTGTCATCGGTAAAGGCAAGCCTGTAGTCACCATTTTGGTTCCAATGCGTTTTTAAATTCAAAAATACGCAATTGCTTACATCAGAAGCATTTGAAACTTTTATCAAACGAATGTACCTAACCTTCTCCGACGCACTTTTGCCGTATGTTCCGTTTGGCAATTCAAAATACGACGAGTTCTCGCTGTCGCCATTGTTCATCCAGTACGAGCCATTGTGCGGTTCCGAAACCACACCCGTTTTTTTGAAAACTGACATTTGATTGACCGTCGGCAAAGTCCATTCTTCGCCAGTTATTTGAGAGTAGGCTTGGGCAACCACAAGAGCGTCGGTATGATTCCACATGCCCAGATACGGACTCAATTCATAGCGGTCGCCGTCAGCTTCCGCGACAAGATTTTCGGAAACTGTGCGGACAATTGCCACTCCATATTGCGCCGAAAGTCCATCGGTACTGTTATGATATGTTTTCCCATCGGCAAAATCCATGAACCAGACGTATGGCGAGTTTTTCAGCCCGTCGCGAGTCAATGACCAGTAACGTGTTGAGCCAAAATCAATCCCAAGATTGTCTTTCTCGTTGTAAATCAGCGTTAATTCTTCGGACGAAGGTGGCCGCCAATCGGAAAATCCGCCGCCGTTTTCGTTCAAAGCGGCAGTTTTTGCTGCATCCCAATCGAAAGTTCCATCCAACAGTTTCACTTCGAGATAAGTGCTGTTAGCCTCGTTAGCATAAAATATTTTTCCTCCGCCAGGGCCATTGTCGCCCACAGCATACACAGTCTCCGATTGTGGCGTATGCACATTGGCGAAATGCATAAATTCATTGTCTGCCAGTAACTTATCAACTGTTAAGGTTAATTCTTCAAGATTCAGTTCACCGTCGCCCACAGCCTCGAATTTGTAATTGTTTTCCACGGCGTACTTGTGAGCCTCGGAACCAGCGGTTACAATGAGTGTCGTATTTTTCGAAAATGCCAAATAACCAATGGTTTTCACACTTTCGGGAATCACAATTTCCATCAAGTTACTGCACGACGAAAACGCCTCACGACCAATTTCCTCAATGCCTTCGTCCAATGTAAGTCCTTCAATGCCAGTGCAATTTCTAAAAGCCATGTCGCCAATTTTCTTTACACTGCCAGGGATTTTTATTTCCGTAAGCGAAACACAATTATTGAAAGCATATTCGCCAATCTCTTTAACTCCTTCATTTATAATGACTTTGCTCAACTTTTCGGAACTTGTGAAACACGCATACGGAATGGCTTCAACCGTTGAAGGAAACGAAATTTCTTCCAACTCCTTGCATTGATAAAATGCTTGATTGTCAACCGTTTTCACACCTTCGGGGACGATTACCGTTTTCAAATTTGTTTCGCGAAACGCATTTTGCCCGATTCGTGTCAATGACGACGGCAATACAACGCTTGTGAAGTCAGTTTGTCCACGATATTCCCAGTTTGGAATTTCGGTTGTGCCTTCGTCAATATAGAGAACACTGTCAATAATCGTTTGTGCCACAAGCGAGCCAACTGCCAGCAAAAAGGATAGTATTGAAGCGAATATCTTTCTCATGTTTTATTCTACAATAATCTTCTTCGCCAATCCACCAATTTTCACAATATAAACACCTGAATCATTGATATTTATTGTGGAGACGTTGCGCGCAACGTCTCTACCAACCAACCGCCCCATAACATCATAAACGCGGATTTCGTCGGTGGCATTTTCAACAACAATGGTGTGGCCTTGGGCGTAGATATTTATGTTGGCAAATTGTTCGGTTACAGAGGTTTCGGGGTTTGGCTTGTTGTTTTCCTCGCTGTTTTCTCCCCACAAAAATTCTTTAACCAACTCACTTTTAGTCAGCGAAGGCTCGGAATGACCAGCACCGTCAAGTTTGTAAAACAACTTTGTTTCGTTGTAATTATCACCACATAATTCTTTGACGTTCAGCTCAAAAGCATCCATATTGTCCAAATACTGTTGGTTGTCTTTTGTGCCAGTTATGTAAAGGATTTTTCTCGTTTTATATTGCTCAATCACGTTTTCGGGCGACAAATTGTTTCGTTCCATATAACTCTGTATTTCAGAGGTGGAAAGTGCGTCCTTGTTGGGGTGCAGATAGTCGGGAATGGCTTTGCACACATATTTGAAATCAATCGTCGGATAATTGTTTTGAACGGCGTTCAGCATTGAGTAGCGTTGCATCAGCCGTCCGCCAGCACTCATTCCCATCACCCAAACTTCCTTGACATTCGGAAAATCGCTCGACGACAGCACATATTCAATAATTTGGTCGAGATAATCGAATGCCGAAAGATTGATTTGCGTTTCGTCTATCAACATAGAATTGCTCGCTCCCGACGATTGCTCGCCAGCAAAGAAAATCATGTTATCGAGCCAATCAGTTGTGATTGTTGCTTTTGAATAGAACCACGGAGCGACAATCAACGACGTCCGCAAACAATTGGAACCGTATGAGGCAAGTTGCTCGTAGGCTGTTTTGAAAAATTCATCGGGCAATGGTGGCGAACCGTGGCAGTTAATCACCAAACGCTCAATCTGCTCATATTCCGTGTAAAGCGGAATATTTGTGTAACAGCCAATTACGCCCTTCCCGTCGGCGGTTTTGAATTGTTGGAACTTCATTACTTTATCGGCAGGAGCGCTGTATTCTGGCAAATTCATGCCGATAGTTCCACTTGAGTTTATCCCATCGTTGGTGTGGGCTTGTGCCTTGATAATGATTTGGTTAGGAATAAATCCCAATGTGAAATTATACAGTATCGTTTGTTTTTTGTCGGCAGTGTATTCTGCCTCATCAAATGAGATTAGTTTGCCGTCGGCATAAATTTCGGCATCTTTCATGCTCAATGTGTTGCCATCGGTATATGTGAAACTGATAAGATTTTCGCCTTTGACCAAATCGTTGTTGTTGAATTTCCAAATATAGGTAGTCCAATCTATCGTAAAATCGCCTGATTCCCAACATGTTGAGCTTTGTTCTGGATAGTCCATATTTTGTGTGTTGCCGCCGCCATTATTCTCTTCGCTTTTCTCGATTCCCATCAGGTAAAACGACGGCTCATCGAGTAGAACGACAGCCGTATTCCACACATCCCAAAGGTCGTACCAGCCATCGCTTGTGTGTCCCCAACCCCAGTTGAAATGCACATATGTGGTGCCGCCAACAAAGCGGATACCATCAATGCACATGGCGTGCCCCGTGCCACTGCCTTCGCGGTATGCCATCACAATACGCTTATTTTGCAAATGTTCAAGCAAAAACGACTCGACTTGCTCTCGTCCTGCCGACGAATAAATTTGCGAAGTCTTGACAGGATAATACGTTTCGAGTGTATTGCGAAACGCCGAACTATTGTGTTTCGCACCCATTGCGGCAAGGCAATACCAGCAATAGAGCGAGGTCATTCGCTTTTCTTCAACTGAAGCGTTCCCATCGAGTTCTTTCAGGATTTTCGAGAAATCAATTTGTTCCGCATCGAAATCGACCGTTGTTGTCGTGCCGTAATTTTTATACAGATAATCTGTTGTTCCTGTTGGTACAACTTTCAGATTATAAAGCATTTGCGAGAGTGCCGTACACCAACAGCCAAGCCGTTCAACACCAGGCGACGGAATTGCATCGAGCAAAAAATCGGACTGGCTCCAACCAGTTTCGCAAAAGAAATCAATATTGCGCGAATCACTTTCTTGCTCATTTTCAGGAAGTTTCGTCAGAATGGTGAAATGTGGGCAGTTTGTGGCATCCGACAACCATTGCCGTACATACGAATTTTCATCGGCCACAATGACCGTGTTGCCATAAAACGCCTCGCTACCGATTGAGGTAAGCGTTGGCGGCACGTACAGACTGCGTAGCCGTGTGCAATGTTTGAACGCATTGATTCCAATAGATTCAACTTTTTGCAAAGTCGATACCTCGGCAAGATTCCAACATTTGTAGAACACGCTCCGCTCAATGGTTTTCACGTTGTCCAATCCGCTGATTTTCATGAGGAACGGCATTTCAGCGAACGCATATTGACAAATCTTTTCGCACGTCAGCGGCAGCTTGATTTCTGTAATCTCGCGGTTGCCACGGAACATGTTTTCAGAAATTGTTTTTATTCCTTCTTGGACGACAAGCACGCCATCGGTAATCGTATAACTATCAGCGAGTTGATATTCGTTTTCAAGCACATAGTTTCGCACATATTCGTTCTTGGTGCTGATTACCGTATTTTTGTTGAACACAAGTTCGCCAAGTTCCGTCACCGATTCGGGTATTTCAATGGTTTTCAGGCTCGAAGTGTTGAGGGCATTCTTGTTGATTGCGGTAACACTTTCGGGGATTGTAAGTTGCTCGATACCACTATTATAGAAGGCGTGGCTTCCAATAGTTTTGATATTATCGGGTATCGCAATGGTTTTCAGCGACGTACAGCCTTGAAAGCACCGCAGCGGAATCTCGCTTATGCCTGTCGGAAGGTTCACTTTCTCCAACGATTTGCAACCCCAGAAAATCTGTTGTCCCATCGACGTAACTCCATCAGGAATAACAACTTCCCGAAGATTTTCGCATTTGAAAAACGCATTGCCCTGAATCTTCGTAACCGATTGAGGAATCACCACTTTGTTGAAATCGTTGTTCTCGCGATAGGCATCGGTCACAATTGTTTTTGTGCCTTCGGCAATATACAGAACGCTGTCGATAATCGTTTGTGCCGAAAGCGAGCAAACTGCCAGCAAAAACGATAGTATTGAAGCGAATATCTTTTTCATGTTCTATTCTACAATAATTTTCTTCGCCAAGTTTCCAATTTTCACAATATAAACGCCTGAATCATTGATATTTATTGTAGAGACGTTGCGCGCAACGTCTCTACCGACCAATCTTCCCATGGCATTGTAAACAAAAATTACATCGCTGGCGTTTTCAACCACAATTGTGCGACCGTGGGCGTAGATATTTATGTTGGTAAATTGTTCGTTTACAGAGGTTTCGGGGTTTTGGTTGTTGTTGTCCGCATCATCGTTATAATCTTCGTCACTGTAATCCTCAATGAAAATTTCCTCGATTTCTTCCGTTTCACCGTATGTTACCTTTGGTTCAGGGTATGTAACTTTGTTTTCTTCCGTTGGGAAATGGAAATAATCGTTCCAAAACAAATTGTAGGTTTCAAGTAGGTGATAATCAGGATAAATGCGCCAACATTTGTCGCCAATTTCGTTAACGGTGTAATCGGCTGTGCTTGAAAAATTTACCGCATCGGTTACAGAAACCCGTTCACCAGCCTCGTTCACGGCTACCACCATATTTCCGTCCTCGTGCTTGTAGCCCAAACAATGCGATAATTCATGCGTTACCAGCGCCAACGCACCGCCTTTTTTATGGAAGGTGAGTAAAGCCCGTTCTTTTATAGCAAGCGTCTGTGCATTGCTCGAAGCCAGACCGTTTGCCCCTTGCATAATGCCCACATTCAAATGCGGATAGTTCAAAATATTAGCATAAAGTTGCCGAAGTTCATCTTCCGATAGGTAATGTGACCGTTGTGCATCGTCGAAGAGTTGTCCTTGCATAGAATAGAGCATTTCCTCGTAATCCGCTGTGCTTATGAGGTTTGCATAATTTGTTAAAAGGAAAATCCACTCTCGGGCGTGGACTGGTGTGAGCGGAATATGTCCCAAAGCACCATCGTCGGGTGCGGATTCAGGCAGGATAAACGAAATCTCCGTGTGCATCCGTATCGCTTTCACTTTTTTGTACAGTTGGTCGTCCGACGAAATCTGAAAAGAATTTTCTTTTATATTGCTGACATTCAGCGTAATGCGTGACAATGGTTGAATTTCGTCGAACACGGCGATTTCTCGATTTTGACCATTGCCAACATACGTGAGTGTTACGTTTTTTACGGGTTCAAGCAGATACGAAGTGATTTCTATCTTGCTGTCCGACAAGCGTTTGGCTATTATCATATCGTTTGTCCAAAAACTATATGTTTTCATGTTTTCCTGCGTATCATCTTTGGTGAGAATGCGTTGTAAATCAGCCAATTCCGAGAAAATAATATATTGACAGTCAGGATTCGTTTGTTTCAGTTGGTTGAACGCTTCTTTTTGTTCCGCTATATGTTGTTCGTAGGAAGTGCGGAGCGTATATTCGTGGAAATCAGCCATTGCACCGCTCAAAACATAATCGTTAGCAAGGCACCATTTTTCAGCGTAGGAATCGGCAACGGTTCGGATAATTGTCGCCTCGTGGAATGCTTTTTCGCCAATTTCAACAACGTCAGGATACACCGTGATTTTTACTATCGGACTGCCGCTAAATGCTTCGGAGCCAATGCTTTTAAGCGACAATCCCAATGTGGCGCTACGCAGATTCGGACAATTTGCAAATTGGTTTGTGCCAATTGTGTCGAGTGCGGAAAGATTCAAGTTGGTAACTGTTTGTGCATATTTGGGCGTAACTCCTGTGAAAATTAGTTTTTGGAAATTACGGTTGTTATCGGCACAATATTTATGCATGTAACTTCCTGCATCGCAATAAATTGTGAAATTTTTTGATAGTCCAGTGCCAATGCTGTCAACGGAATTCGGAATGTGGATTGTCGCGTCGGTGGCAGCGTGCTGGAATGCGTTGTCGGCTATCGTCCGCACTCCTTCGGCTATTGTAACTGACAGCAAATCATTGATATGCGAGAATGCAAATTTACCAATCGTTTTCACAGAACCAGGAATTTCAACCTTTTTCAGGTTTTCGCACAGTTGAAAGGAGCGTTCGCCGATTTCTTCAACACAGTCGTCAATCAGAATGTTCTCAAGTTCGTTGCAACCATAAAATGCCTGATTTCCAATCTTTTTAACATTGCCCGAAATAGTTGCCGTGCGGAACCCTGTGCTGTTCTTAAACAGGCTTGTTCCGATTGTTTCAACATTGTCTATTATGAGCTTGCCGTTTTTTATGACATAGATATTGCCGTTAGATTTTGTGCCGCCGTCGGTTCGGACTTCCGCCGTAACAGTCATTGTTTGGGGTTGGTTGCCGATTTGCCATTTCCAAGTCCACGAATATGGGTCGCTTCCGCAGGAACTTACTTCATCGCTGAACGTGGCAATGGTCTCTCCGTCAACTTTTACAACCGCATTACGTGCCATCAGTTTGCAACCGCCGCTTTGGTAGCGAAACAAGACAGCATATTCTTGCACATCGTTGTCAATGTATTCCGACAAATCCCATGTATATTCCGCCCATTCTGTTGTAAAATCGCCTGTTTTCCATTGTATTACAGGTGTTGTTTGCCCCGCAAGTGAGCCTACAGCCAGCAAAAAGGATAATATTGAAGCGATTGTCTTTTTCATAATCAATAATTGATTTTAGGATGAAAAACAATCAAATATAACGTGTTTCGCATATATTGTTATTTTCGTGGCGCAAAAAAACTGAAACTGATATGAAAAAACTATTAAAAATCACATTGTTATGCATCCTCGGCCTGATTGTGGTCGTGTGCGTGTGCTTTTGGAGCGCTTTTGGTCCAATGGTGAAAGGCGCGTTGTCGGCCGTTAAGTTAGACGACGGTCTTTACTATATGGAATACAAGGGCGACGACGGCTTCGACGAGTTTCTGGAGCAGGGCGGCGCCAAAAATTCACAGGAGGTGGTGTCGTACATCAATCAATTTCTGTCGAAAGGATACTACTCACCGGACGGAACGCCCGACACGGCAAAATTCGGTTGCTCGACACTCACTGCCAGCTCCGACAATGGCAACGTGCTGATGGGCAGAAATTTCGACTATCCATCGGCTACAGCCGTAATTCTGCGCACCAAGCCCAAACGCGGCTATGAGTACATATCGACATTCAATGTGGAATTTTACGGATTCAGCGAAGGTTGGGTGCCTGAAGGTTTTGTCAATCAATATATTGCGCTGAGCGGATTGTTCCTTGCGCTCGACGGCATCAACGAGCGTGGTTTCGCCATTGCCGACCTGATGGCTGGCGACGCTGTCGAGACTCACCAGAACACGGGCAAGCCGGCTCTTACCACCACTTCGGCCATCGCTTATCTGTTGAAAAAGGCCGCCACGGTTGACGAGGCCATCGATTTGCTTGGCACAATAGATATGCACTCCGACATTGGCGCGGCTCACCACTATGCAATGTCCGACGCCAAAGGCCGCAGCGTTGTTGTGGAATATGTCGATAATCAGATGGTTGTGACCGAGACGCACGCTGTCGCCAACCACTATCTGTGCCAGCAGAAACTCAATGCCGGTTGGATTTTCGGCGACTTGCGCTACGACCGTCTTTGCCAGCTTTACGATGAGTCGCAAGGTGTTATGGACCAGCAGCAGTTCAACGAGGCCATTTTTTCAGTCGCACAGCAGCCGTGGGGCAAAAATTTTGTTGGCGGCACGCAGTGGACAATGGTGATGAACCTCACAAAGCCCTCAGTCACATATTATTGGCACCGCAATTTTGATAAGCCGTTCAGGTTTGAGTTGGAGAGAGGAAAATAACGGAGCGGAGTGGTTTTATCATCCTACCACTCAAGCCTTCCATCATAGTAATTTCCCGCATTATTTACAATGACGCGCTCGCCAACATAATTGTCAAAGATTGTTAATTCGAGCACCGAGTTGGTTGTCAGGCAGATATTGCCGCAGCCGCCTTTTACATTCGATGGAATTTTAAGGGCGCCCGACAATGTGGCAATATCCACATAACCGTCTGATTCAAAAACGTTCAGCGCCTTCAGGTAGTAATACTGGTTCTCGTTGATGCTTTCTATCGACAGCTTGACTTTCATATTGTAAACAGTGCCCGACATAAGCAGATAGTCCTCTGACAGATGTTCCAAAAAGTCGTATACGTAGATTTTATCGGGTAAGAAAATGTTACCGAAAGGCAAATTTACCGATATGTTGATTTCGGCGGTAGAGTTATTAAATAAGCGGTCAGTAAATACCTTATGCTTGTTGATTATGTTAGAAACTAAAAAGTCTGCATCGTCTTCGTCTGATGATTTTGGCATCTCGCCTTCCGATAGAATCGGGTCGTTACCATAACTGTAATCAATGCATCTGCCAGGGTTCCAGTATTGGCTATGTTCATTCCTTAAGAAATAAATGTCAACTTTCTTATTACCATCATTATCAGTGAAATCTACAGGCACAACCATTTTATAATCTTTTCGCAGTTCATCACAAATGCTGTCGATATTATTATGCCGAGCATAAACGCTGTCAATATTATCATATTCCTGATAGAAGAACGACCAATATTCCATCCATTGGGTTGAGGTATGATTATAATCTGCATAAGCGGAAATTCTATAATATTCAGCATCTTGTGATATGTCATCTAAACTGATAGTGAAATCGGCATACGTTTTGGTTTCCTGTTCTCCATATTCATACGTTGTGTGATTGGCAATCTTGAAATCGGCCTTCGGATTTTTAATCTTGCGCGGCGCGGTCTCTTCGGCCCAAGCGTGGCGGCCGTTCGAATAGACATCGATGCGCACAACATCACCCTCGCCAAAGCGCTTGGTCAGCCGGTATGCACCATTTAAAGTTTGCTCAAGAGAATCGTATAAAGTAACACCTTCATCTATCTTAACTTCTCTTTTGACAGTTGGTGTAACACAGTCAACCGTCTCAACCAAAGAGCCGTTGACGCGCATCTCTATGGTGGCGTTGTTAACCGGCTGCGGGGCGATTTGCCGGGTTTCCGACACATAGACATAATTGGTGTCGCGGTCGGTAAAGAGGAAGGCGTTGATGGTAAGTTCGCCCTCCATATCGCTGAAATTTGGAGTAAGGTCGTTTACGCAAGCAACGCACAAAAAGGCAAAAGCCGAAAGGGTTAATATTGAAGTTTTCATTTAGATTAGAATTTATATGTCAGTGTTAATGATGGTATTAAAGGAAGAATAGTGATTTTTTTCAATTTTGAGTTGTCAACTCCTCTCCATTCATCGTAATCATTATAATAAAAGATTAACGAGGGATTCATAGCGTTGTAGGCATTGTAAACCGAGATGTTAAATACCCGCTCGAAACGCTTTTTCTGTTTGTGAAAATTGGCTCCCACGCAAAGCAAATGGGTGCAAGGCAGAAGGTAGTTGTTGCGATTGGGAACATAATCGGCATCGTATGTATAATGATAGTTTGTATAAGATTCTTCGTAATAGTTGTAACCGATTAAATCGTAAGAGAACTTGTCGTAGTTGGAAGATAGCGCATAATCATCAGGGTTGAGAATCTGTTGTTTGGTGTTGGTAAGTGTGACGCGTGCGCCGCTATAGAATGTCCACGAGGCGTCAATATCTATGTTGCTGTTCAACTGATAGTTGGCCACAATATTGAAATTGTGCCGGCGGTCGTAGGTGAACGGGAAGCGACGGCCGTCGTTCACGCCCGAATTGCGGCTGAACTGCCGGTCGGTCTTCGACAGCGTATAGGACACCATTCCCGTAAGGTTGCCTTCGGTTTTCTGCACCATCAGCTCAATGCCTTTCGACCATCCGCGTCCGGCAGCCACAAGGTCGGTCCACGAATTCGAAAAACCCATAAAACTCATTCCGTCTTTGTATTCGAGCACGTTGTTGAGTTCCTTGTAATAAGCCTCAACTGAAAACTCCCAGCCTGGCAGCACCGTGCAATAAGCACCAACGCTGTATTGGTCGGCCGTTTCAGGTTCAATGTCTTTAGTGATAGGCACCCAGAGGTCGGTTGGCAAAGAGATTGGCGACGATGTGAGCAAGTGAACGCACTGACTCATACGTGAATAGGCGGCCTTGAATGAGAGATAACTCAACGGTGTGTATTTGACCGACAGGCGCGGCTGAACGTTATGGTATTTCCGCTCTTTCAGCGCGAAAAGCGTGTACGACAGACCAACATTCACATCCAGATTCGGTAAAATCTGCCAATCGTCATCGGCGTAAGCTGAAGCCTCGTTGGCCATAACCGCCATTCCTCTGTGGAAAGTTGAGGTGTCGGCTCTCTCATTTTCATCGGTGTTTTTGTATCTTGAGCTGGTGGTTTCGGGCACAAAATCGTGGCAGGTGTAGCTTGCGCCGAATTTTACGGTGTGCTCCGGCGCAGGCAGATAATCAAAATCGATAATCGCTCCAAAATCTTTTATTTCAGAATCATAACGTTGCGAGCTATAATTTTCCGCACCTAAATCCTGATAGTGCCATTCCATTTTTTCGTACGACGAGACAAGCATTTTGTAGCGGTTGTAATTAATGGTGGTGTTGGCGAAGAGTTTCTGCGAGAAGACGTGATTCCACCGCAGCGACGGAATGAAGTTTGTCCATTGCAGCTTCTCGTCGTAAGTGTAACTCGCCGGAACGTAAATAAACTCTCCTTTTTCATCTAAAATATCAAGGCGGTGAGATGAATATTCATACATATCCTCGTAGCTGTACAGCTTGTCGAGACCGTTGTAGAGCGCGAAGTAGATACGGTCGTTGTCGGAGAATTTGTGGTTCAGTTTCAGATTCACATCGTAGAACCAGTAGCTCAATGAGTAATCTTTCATAAACGGCCGTGTGAGAGCCGAAATATAGGTTGTGCGCCCCGACAAGCTGAACGATGTTTTTCCTTTGATAATGGGGCCCTCAAGATTGATGCGCGATGTGAGCAATCCTATTGATGCCGAGCCGTGATATTCGTTCATATCACCGTCTTTGGTGCGCACGTCGATAACCGATGATGTGCGCCCATTGTACCGTGCCGGAAAAGATGTCTTATAGAACGTCACCTTCTTAACTGCCTCGGGCGTGAACACTGAAAAGAAGCCGAACAAATGGTCTATTTTATAGACCGGAGCACCGTCAAGCAATACCAGATTCTCGTCACCATTGCCGCCCCTTACATAGAGCGATGACGCGCCACCCACACCTTGCTGCACACCCGGTGTCAGCTGAATGGTACGCAGAACATCGGTCTCGCCCAGCAACGACGGCGTATGCTCTATTAACTTGACAGGCACATCGATACTGCCCATTTTGGTGGATTCGATGCCCGACTCATGACTTTTGGCCGTTACCAAAACTTCTTCAATATCAATATTCCCCGAAAGGCTGATATTGATAACCGTGTCGCGTGTTGTCTCAAATTTGACTGTTTGCGGCTGGCAGCCCACGTAGGAGTATGTTAGGCTGTGCCGTCCGGCGTTCAGAGTTATTGAGTAGAATCCAAAAACATTGGTGGCGGTGCCGCGTTGTGTTTCATTGTCGAACACGGTTGCCCCGATGATTGTCTCGGCCGATTTACGGTCTGTGATGTGGCCGCTGATAGTTATCTTGCTCTGTGCAAGTGAATTGGCGCACAAAGCCGCGCAGCATAACGCAGCAAGAATAGTTTTTTTCAAATACATTAAGTCGAGTTTTATAGCGGCAAAAGTAGCATTTAAAGCGATAATGTCACAAGATGATGAATATTTGCGAAAATCCGATTAACATTGCCGCACAAAACCGACAGGCGACAATGAAATCCAAAGACCTGATATTAGGACATTTAGCGGCTTTTTTCGCATACGTTATTTTTGGCCTCAACACCATTGTGTGCAAAGACATTGCCAACTTTGCCCTATTATCGCCCATTGCGCTTTTCTGCATTCGCTCAATTGGCGCTGCGGCGCTGTTCTGGCTTTTATCGGCCTTCACGCCAAAGGAAAAAGTGCCTTTGCGCGATTTGGGAGCCATCTTCATCGCCTCGATGCTCGGTCTTTTCCTGACGCAAATTTCGTTCCTGAAGGCCATCACCATCACCACTCCGATGGACGCCACCATTGTGGCCACCATGACGCCGATTATGACAATGTTTGTGTCGGCCATATTCATCAAAGAACCCATCACGCTGAAGAAAATACTTGGTGTTGCGATTAGTTTTTCCGGTGTTATTTTTCTGATATTCAATTCGGTTTACGATTCGGGCGCAGTCGACAAATCGACACCTTTGGGCATTGGCCTCATGATTCTGAACGGCCTGTTTTTCGCCATGTATCTGGGCATTTTCCGACCGCTCATATCGCGCTACAATGTGGTGACGTTCATGAAGTGGATGTTCACGTTCTCGATGGTTGCGGCTCTGCCTTTCGGTGCATCCGATTTGCTGACGGCCAACTACAGCCAGTTTTCGGGCAAGCTGATTGCCGACATCGGATTCCTTGTCATTTTCGCCACATTCATCTCTTACTTCCTGATACCCTTCGGACAAAAACGCATACGCCCCACGCTTGTGGGAATGTACAGCTATCTGCAACCCATTATCGCCGCCATTGCCAGCATCTGCGTCGGCATGGACACTCTTACGGTGGGCAAAGTGCTTGCCGCCGCGCTGGTTTTTGTGGGCGTGGGCGTTGTCAACAAGAGCAAGGCGAGGGACGACAAGTAAATGGAAGTTTTAAGTTTTCGTAGTTTTAAGTAATAAGTGGGAACACAAAGCTTGCGTTAGTGTCAGCGTTTTGCGCCAGTGTTTGCGTTTTTAGTTTTCGTTTACGTTAGATTCTCACTCCCATAACCACCACATCGTCAGTTTGGTTTTCGGCGGGACCGCGCCATTGCTCATATTCGCGGTTCAGGATTTCCTTCTGCTCGGCCATTGGTTGCTGGTGGATTTTGAGTAACAAATCGCGCAAGCGGCTGGCGGTGAATTTGTTATAAGCTTCTCCGTCTTCGAACTGGTCTTGGAAACCGTCGGAGAAGGTGTAGATGCAGTCGCCTTTTTGGATGTCGATGGTAATGCTTTGGAACGGGTTGAGCCGTGCATAGATGCCCACAGGCATTCGGTCGCCTTTCAGCACCTGAACTTCGTCGCCGCGGATGAGCACAAGCGGATTGTTAGCTCCGGCAAACGTGAGTTTCATCTGCCGTTCGTTGACGACATAAACGGCTGCGTCCATGCCATCGTTGCTGCGGAAGAAGTCCGAAGCGGAATCATCTTCCTCTTGAAGGGCGGAAGGAGACTTGTCGTTCTGGCGCAGATTTGATATTATGGCCTCGCGCAGGCGGTTCAGAATAGTGTCGGGACTGACATCCTGACCTACAATATAATTCAGATTCGACATTCCCAATACACTTAGAAAACCGCCCGGCACGCCGTGTCCTGTGCAGTCGGCCACGATGCAGACTTTGTTGTCGCCGAACTGGCCAACCCAATAATAGTCGCCGCTGACAACGTTGCGTGGCATGTAGAGCAAGAAGTAGTCGGGGAATATGCTCGAAATGGTTTCGGCCGGAGTCAGCATTGAGCGTTGGATGCGGCGTGCGTAGTTGATGCTGGCCTGAATCTCCTTGCTCTGCGCCTCAATGTGGTCGCGTTGCGCCATAATTTCGTCGCGCTGCTCCTCAATCTCGTCACGTTGTGCGCGAATCTCCTCTTTCTGCTCCGACAGAATGGCGTTTTTCTCAAGCAATTCTGCATTGGCTTTCTTTTTGATACTCAGCACTCTAAAGATGTAGAACACCAAAAGCGAAATCAAAAACAATCCTCCGATGAGCGAGAGAATTATAATGCGCATTTTTTGTTTTTCGGCGGCGTGTCTGATTCGTTCTTCAGCTGCAGCTTTGTCTGCTTCGGCTTTGGCATACTGGACCTCGAATTCAGCTATCTGGTTTTGAATCTGCTCATTATATAGCGAATCATTCAAATTCATTGCTTGTTGGTAGAGCTCAGGGCTTTTGCGCAAACTGGCCAAAAGTTTTAAAGCATCGAGCTTGGTTTTGCGCTGATTTATGTTGTCGCTTAGGCGGATGCATTCTTCGGCAATTCTCTCAGCATCGAGTCTTCTATTCAAAGAAGTGTATGTTTTTATTTGAGCTATCATATTTATACACAAGCTCGAAATATTTCCGGCAGCCTTCAATTCGGTTGAAGCTTGAGCCAAAACATCCGCCGCCTTCGAATAGTTTTTCATATACACAAGCGTAGAACCAAGTTGCGAAAGCCTGATGGCAGCCTTCGAGGCTCGATGAGCGGTTGTGTCGAGAACATAAGCTTTAAGAATGTAGTCATAGGCCTCATCACACTTTTGTTGGACTGCCAAAATTTCTCCAAGCGTGGCATAGCGGGCCGCCAACATATTTGAATTGTTGTGAGGAACCATCTCAATAGCATCGCGCATATAGTGTTCGGCATCGCCAAATAGCCGTTGGTGTGTAAAAATGGCCGCAAGTAGTGCCAAAGATTTTGATATGTTGGCTGAATCGCCTATTTGTTGGTCAAATTCCAAAGCTTTTTTCCCAATATCGGTGGCTTTTATATAATCTCCCAAACGAAAATATGAATAGGATAGACTATTGTAAGCTGATGATAATGATATTATTGAGTCTGAAGGAATGAGCGGCAGGGCTTCTTTAAGACAAGCTATTGCTCCGTGGAAATCATTGTTGTCTATGAAATCATCGCTTTTTTCCAACAACTCTAAATGATAGGCGTTGTCAGTATTGGCCATTGCTGGCAGAATCAATACCATTATTGCAAATATGATGGTTAAAAATCTAATCATAACATAAACACGTTTTGTACAAAATTACAAAATAGAAGTCAATTCTATTTCCGATTACGTTTTCTGTTTGGATTAAATCCTAACTCCCATAACCACAACATCGTCAGTTTGGTTTTCAGCAGGACCGCGCCATTGTTCAAATGTGCGATTCATGATTTCCTTCTGTTCAGCCATCGGCTGTTGGTGGATTTCGAGAAGCAGTTGTCGCAGACGGCGGGCCGTGAATTTGTTATTGACGCCTCCGTCTTCGAACTGGTCTTGGAAACCATCGGAGAAGGTGTATATGCAGTCGCCTTTTTGAATGTCGATGGTGGTGCTTTGGAACGGGTTGAGCCGTGCGTAGATACCAACAGGCATGCGGTCGCCTTTCAGCACTTGAACCTCGTCGCCGCGGATGAGCACAAGCGAATTGTTGGCTCCGGCAAACGTGAGCGTCATCTGCCGCTCGTTGACAATATAAACCACAGCGTCCATGCCATCGCTGCTGCGGAAGAAGTCTGATGCGGAATCTTCCTCCTCTTGAAGCGCCGAAGGAGAATTGTCGCTTTGCCGCAAGTTCGAAATTATTGCTTCGCGCAAGCGGTTCAGAATGGCATCGGGGCTCACATCCTGGCCCACAATATAATTCAGATTCGACATTCCCAATACACTTAGAAATCCGCCGGGCACACCATGGCCTGTGCAGTCGGCCACAATGCAGATTTTGTTGTCGCCAAACTGGCCAACCCAGTAATAATCACCGCTGACAATGTCGCGCGGTTTGTAGAGCAGAAAATGCTCGGGAAAGATGCTCGTGATGGTTTCGTTGGGAGGGAGCATTGAGCGTTGTATGCGGCGTGCGTAGTTAATGCTGGACTGAATCTCCTTGCTTTGCTCCTCGATATGGTCGCGCTGAGCCTCTATTTCATCGCGTTGCTCCTCAATCTCGTCACGTTGAGCACTGATTTCCTCTTTTTGTTCAATCAGAATGGCGTTTTTCTCAAGCAATTCTGCGTTGGCTTTCTTTTTGATACTCAGCACTCTAAAAATATAGAATACCAAAAGCGAAATCAAAAACAATCCACCGATAAGCGAGAATATTACTATGCGCATCTTTTGCTTTTCGGCGGTGGTGATTTTGCGTTCGTACATCAGTGCTTGCTCGGTTTTTGCGTTTGCAGCACTTGCCAGCGCGTCGTCGTTCACCTCGGTCAGTCGTTTTTCATAGTGTTTACGCTGCGCTATGCAAGCATTCTGGTAATCGCCTTTTTTGATATACAAATGGTAGAGTTCATCGAAAAAATAAGATATTTCTCTGTCAAGTTCTCCATTATCGAGGCGGGTTTCCAAATCGAGCATTATGCGCAAGGCTTCATCATATTTTTGGTTGAATGCCAAATATTTAACTTGCGCATATTGTTTCTTCCAAACCATTCCCTCAAATTCTATATCCTCAAAGAAACTGCCAATCTTGTCCAAATATATGCGGCAACTGTCGGCATACGCCTTACCACCCACTTCGGCATATTTTATATATGCTTCTGATAAGGATTGGAACGACATATATTTGTTTATTATATTTTGGATGTCGTTCTCATCAATAGTGGCTTTTTCAAATCCGTCGGCTGCTTTTTTTAAATAGAGTAAAGCTTGTTCGCTTTCTTTTATATCTTCTGAATTATAAATACTGCTTCCTATTCCCATATAATCGCGCGCTATTCCTATTTCGTTGCCGATGGCAGAATCCATAGCAAGTGCTTTGCGAAAATACTCTTCGGCGGTTTTGTTGAACGACAAACCTAAGTTGGTTACACCAATGCAGTAGTAACATTCGGCAACATCCAGTGTATCGTTATTATTCTCATACACTTGCAAAGCCTTGTTGTAATAATGGAAAATACTGTCGGGCTGATTCAAGTATGAAAAAATGTTGGCCATACGGTCATAAGCGATAGCCATACGGTCATTATTTTTAAGTATCGTGTAAAACTTTATTAGCGGGCGGGTGTATTCAAGCGATTTTTCCGGATTGCCTAAATTAATGTAGGAATAACTTATGCGGTTGTAGTTGTCGGCAAGGAGTTCAATATTTTTGGACGGACAGTGCTCAAGCGAAAGGAGCGCATATTTTATCATTGTATTGAATGACGCACCCGGAAGATGCACAATGTCGTTGTAGAGTTTGGCAATCTCCTCGTCGTTGGTTTGTCGGGCAATGAGATTCAGAATACTGTCTATTTCCGGCATATTAGCAGCACTCTCTTCTTGAGAGCAAGCGAATTGCGGCAGCGTAAAAACTGCTATCAGTAACGCAAAAAAGTATTTCATTCTGTATCTCATTTTGGCCGCAAAAGTAGTGTTTTAGTTTACGTTTTCTGTTAGCGTCAGCGTTATAGTTATCGTCATCGTTATAGTCAGTGTTTGCGTTTTTAGTTTTCGTTTACGTTAGATTCTCACTCCCATAACCACAACATCGTCAGTCTGGTTTTCAGCGGGGCCGCGCCATTCCTCAAATGTGCGGTTTAGTATTTCTTTTTGTTCAGCCATCGGCTGTTGGTGGATTTCGAGAAGCAGTTGGCGCAGACGGCGGGCTGTGAATTTGTTATTGACACCTCCGTTTTCGAACTGGTCTTGGAAGCCGTCGGAGAAGGTGTAGATGCAGTCGCCTTTTTGAATGTCGACGGAGGTGCTTTGGAACGGATTGAGCCGTGCGTAGATACCCACAGGCATTCGGTCGCCTTTCAGCACTTGGATTTCGTTGCCGCGTATGAGCACAAGCGGATTGTTGGCTCCGGCAAACGTGAGCGTCATCTGCCGCTCGTTGACAATATAAACCACAGCGTCCATGCCGTCGCAACTGCGGTAGAAGGCTGTAGCCGAGCTACTTTCGTCTTGGAGGGCAGAGGTGGCATCGTCGCGTTGGCGCAGATTTGTTATTATGGTTTCGCGCAGCCGGTTCAGAATGGCATCGGGGCCGACGTCCTGTCCTACAATAAAATTCAAGTTCGACATTCCCATTACGCTCAAGAATCCGCCAGGCACGCCATGCCCAGTGCAGTCGGCCACAATGCAGACTTTGTTGTCGCCAAACTGGCCAACCCAGTAGTAGTCGCCGCTGACAATGTCGCGTGGTTTGTAGAGCAGAAAATGGTCGGGGAAGATGCTCGTAATGGTCTCGTTAGGTGGGAGCATTGAGCGTTGTATGCGGCGTGCGTAGTTGATGCTGGCCTGTATCTCGTCGCTCTGCGCTTTGATGGTGTCGCGTTGCGCTTCAATCTCTTCATTCTGTGCGGCCAGAAGCGAGTTTTTCTCCGACAGTTCGGCATTGGCTCTCTTTCTGATTTTCAGCACCCTGAATATATAGAACACCAACAGCAAAACCAGAACCAAACCGCCGATGAGCGAGAATATGACTATTTTCATCTGTTTTTTTTCGGCGGCGTGCATAATTTCGGCTTTCTCGCGCTTCATTTTATCCTCAACAACAGCTTGCTCGGCTTTGATGTCGGCAATGGCTGATATTGTGTTGTCGTTCAGGTTTTTCCACGCATATTCGCGCTGTTTTTCCGAGTGTTCGTAGGCTTTTTCGTAGTTGCCGAGCAGAAGATAGACTTCCTTAAATTTCCTATGATACTCTTCATATTCCAAAGGCGAAGTTTCTTCGTTGAAGCTGTTCCCCAGGCTAATCATAAAGAACTCCGCTTCGCTGTATCGCTTATAAAAAATCATGTAATCGACATAGACATAGTAAAAACTGCGGAATTCGCTTGTCGGCGCGTTTTTAATAAAGTAGGTGTCGGCTTTTTGGTGATAGTAGAAGCAGCTGTCGGCATATTTCTTTTCGCCGGTTTTTTGTGCCAGTTTGATGTAAACCGATGAAAATATGCGATATACGTAGAATTTTGTGTAAGAATTGCTGGCTTCAAAAACGCAGGCCGCTTTTGCAAGATATTCGGTAGCGGTTATTAAGTCCTGTGTCGAGCAATTTTCTTGTCCATCAATCAATTGGGCGAGCTCATATAGGTCGAAGGCGTATTCATGGCTGTTTCCCGAAAGCGAATCGATTTCAAACGCTTTTTTGAAATAACTCTCCGCTTCTTTGAACATTTTTATATCACAATATATATTGCCTAAATAGCGGTAACAGTCAACTAAAAGAGTGGTGTCGTTGTTCTTTTTGCTTATATCCAGAGCCTGGTTCATATAAAATGTGGCGCTGTCGATTTTGTTTAAACCGGCATAAACGAGCGACAACATCTGATATGTTTTTGCCGTAAGCTTCGAACTGTTGATTTTTAAAGAAATCTGAATGGATTTTTGGTAATACGGCAGGGCTTTTCTGAACTCCTCGTTTCTGTCGTATGCCTGACCTAAAAGCTGATAATTTTGAGCGAGCAGAAGATTGTCGGTGCTTTTGCATAAATCGAGCGACAGACGGGCGTATTTCTGTATAGTGTCCGATATTACCGCAACCGATGCTATTTTGCTGTAATACTTTGCCTTGGTGTTATCGGGAGTGTCGGGGTTGATTCGCGCAAGCAGGCTGTCGATTATAGTTTGATGCGGGTCGATATAGTCGTCGGTGCCAGATGCTTGAGAATAAGCGTTTTGCGGCAGTGTGAACAAAGCCGTAGTCACCAGCAAAACAAATAAAAGTTTCAACCGCATAACGTGTCTCATTTTGGGCGCAAAAGTAGTGTTTTAGTTTACGTTTTCTGTCAGCGTCTGTGTCAATGTTAGTGTCAGCGTTATAGTTATCGTCAGATACGAACACCCATAATCACCACATCGTCAGTCTGGTTTTCGGCTGGGCCGCGCCACTCTTCATAGACAACGTTCAGCATTTTCTTCTGTTCGGCCATCGGCTGCTGATGGATTTCGAGCAGCAAATCGCGTAGGCGGCGGCTCATAAATTTCTTGCCCGTTTCGGCATTGAACTGGTCTTGGAAACCGTCGGAGAAGGTGTAGATGCAGTCGCCCTTTTGAATGTCGATGGTGGTGCATTGGAACGGGTCGAGGCAGTCGTGGATGCCCACCGGCATACGGTCGGCCTTCAGCACTTGCACCTCGCCACCGCGGATGAGCACAAGCGGATTGTTGGCGCCGGCGTAGGAGAGTTTCATCATCTTTTCGTTCACCACATAAACAGCAATGTCCATACCGTCGCGGCTGCGGTCGTTGGTGTCGACTTTCGCTGAGGGGTGTTCGGCATCGTGAAGTGCGGTGTGGACATCGTGGCGCTGGCGCAGATTTGTGATAATGGCTTCGCGCAAGTGGTTCAGAATCTTGTCGGGGCTAATCTCCTGTGCAACAATATAATTCAGGTTTGCCATTCCCAATACGCTCATAAATCCGCCCGGCACGCCGTGACCGGTGCAGTCGGCCACAATGCTCACCTTGTTGTCGCCAAACTGCCCAACCCAGTAATAGTCGCCGCTGACCACATTGCGCGGTTTGTAGAGTATGAAATAATCGGGGAAAATGGTTGCGATGGTTTTCGACGGTGTGAGCAGCGAGCGCTGGATGCGGCGGGCGTAGTTGATGCTGTCGTGAATCTCCTCGCTCTGCTCTTTGATGGTTTCGGCCTGCGCTTGAATTTCTTCATTCTGTTTCAAAATCTCATCGTTTTGCGCCATAATCTCCTCATTTTTCTCCATAATCTCGTCGTTCTGCGCTCGAATCTCCTCGGCCTGCTCGGCTAATATGGCGTTCTTTTCGGCCAAAAGTGTGTTTTTCTTTGCCAGCTCGGTGTTTGATTTGTGCTTGATTTGCAGCACTCTGGCAATGTAAAATATCAGCAGGAGGAACAGCCCCAGTCCGCCGATAAGCGAGATGTTGACAATACGCATCCGTTGGCGTTCGGCGGCATGAAGCTTGGCTTCGTTCTCGCGTTTTAGCGCTTCAATCATGCGTGTGCGCTCCACCTCGGTGTTTTTTATTGCGTTTAGGGTGTTCTCGTTCACCTGCGCCGACTTGTATTCGTCGAACTTCTCGTAGTGGGCTAACGCGTTTTTGTAATCTTCGAGGAACTGATACACTTCGTGTAGGCGCCAATGATAGGTTTTCCAGTCGGCGGCGGGGGTGTCGTCGTCGAAATATTTCTCAAGTTTCAGCAAATTGGCCAAAGCTTCATCGTATCGGTGGAAAAACACAAGGTAGTCGATGTAAGTGTAGCGGTCGGTGAGGTAACTGAAAATATCGCCTACTTTCAGATTGTAGTTGCCCACCTTGCTGATATACATATAGCAACTGTCGGCGTATGCCCGTTTGCCCGTCATATTCGCCATTTTGATGTATGCTCTGGCAAGGTCGGTGTATGCCCAGTGTGTCTCGGTTATATAATCTTCGATATCGGTGTTCTTCGACTCGAACATGTAAATCGACTTTTTCAGATTCTCGATGGCGCGGTTGATTGTGGTGTCCGATTTTTTAGAGAGCAGCTGGCCAACGCATCGGTAGAATTTTGCCATTTCAAGCGTGTCGTTTAAAAGGGTGGCGTACTGCAACGCTTTCTGGTAGTTGTTTTCGGCGTTGGCGTACATTTTCATGTGCATATACACATCGGCCAAATCTTTGTAGGTTACGGCGACGCCTACTGTGTCGCGCAGCGTGATGTATATTTGCAGAGCCTTGTTGAAATAGAGGAAAATGCTGTCGGGCTCGTTCAAATCCTCGTAGCAAAGCCCCACGCCAAGAAATGCCTGTGCAACGTATTTGTTTTTGGTGGAGTCGTCGTACACATGTATTGCTTTAAATGTGTAATCCAATGCGTCGCGGGCTTCGTCTTTCATGTAGTAGGCGTAACCGAGTTCGTAGTAATCCGACGATATCAATGCCGAATCGGTCGATTTGCAGTACTCAAGCGAGAGTGCCGCGTATTTCATTATGGTGTCGACATTGTCGGATTGTGATGCCAACTCGCAGTATTGCTTTGCCTTTTCAATGTCGGGCTGGCGTTGTTTTATCTCAACGGGTTTGTGATTGGGCTGCTCAGGCTCGGCAAAACCGATAGTGTCGGGACCTTCGTCTTGACAATAAGCCGCTTGCGGCAGCATAGAAGCCGCCGCCAGCAAGGCAAAAACGATTTTTACTGACATTTTGCGTCCCATAAACTCGATTTCGGAAGTTGTCTGTTAACGTTTTTTCCCGAAAAGGAAACGTAAAGTTATAAAACTATTGGAGATAGCAAAATAAGAGTTGATGGTTTGTGATTTATGTCAGTGTCAGTGTTAGTGTTAGCGTCAGCGTCAGTGTCTGCATTATAGTCAGATACGAACCCCCATAATCACCACGTCGTCAGTCTGGTTTTCGGCTGGGCCGCGCCACTCCTCAAATGTGCGGTTCAGAATATCCAATTGCTCCGGCATCGGTTGTTGGTGGATTTCGAGAAGCAGTTGGCGCAGACGGCTTTTTTTGAATTTCTGGTCCGAGCCGTGCTCAAACTGGTCTTGGAAACCGTCGGAATAGGCATAGAGGCAGTCGCCTTTGCGCAGCTCCATGGTTACTGATTTGAACGGTTCCATCTTCATCGATATGCCAACGGGCATGCTGTCGGCTTCTATCACAGCAATGGCATTGTCGCGGATTAGCACAAGCGGATTGTTGGCGCCGGCAAAGGTCAGCGTCATCTGGCGCTCGTTCACCACAAAGGCCGTCACATCCATGCCGTCGAGCACATAGTCGTAATGGCTGTTACCGATAAACTCGTCGGCATTTTGCGCGGTGGTGTCAGACTTGTTTTGACGCAGGTTTGCGATTATAGCGTTGCGCAATTTGTTCAGTATGACGTCGGGAGCAATTTCCTGACCGACAATATAGTTGAGGTTGGTCATTCCCAACATGCTCATAAAGCCTCCCGGCACGCCGTGACCGGTACAGTCGGCCACTATGCACACTTTGTTGTCGCCAAACTGGCCAACCCAGTAGAAGTCGCCGCTCACAATGTTGCGTGGCTTGTAGAGCAAAAAATGGTCGGGGAAGATAGCGTCGATGGTGTCGGCGGGTGTCAGCAGCGAGTTTTGGATGCGTTGTGCGTAGTTGATACTGGCCTGAATCTCATCGCTTTGCGCCTTTATAGTGTCGCGCTGCTCCTCAATCTCGTCGCGCTGGACGCGGATTTCCTCTTTCTGTTCGGCTAAGGCCGCGTTTTTCTGCAATAGCTCGGCATTGGAGCGTTTCTTGACAATCAAAACCCTTATTATCAATCCGACAACAACCATAACCAAGCCCAATCCAACCCAGAGTGAAATGATGACCACACGCATCCGGCGTTTATCGGCGGCAAATAGTTTTTCGGCATTCTCGCGGTCCATACGCTCAATCATCATGGCCTGGTCGGTTTTGGCGTCGGCCAACGCGAACATGACGCTGTCGTTCACAATCTCGTCGCGGCATTTGCTCGCTTTCTCGAAACATTCGTATGCGTTTTTATAATCGCCCAAGCAGATGTAAATGTCTTTCAGACAAGTGTAGTACTCCATAAACGCATATTGGTTTGTCTCGTCGCCGAAGTGCTGCTTCAACCTCTTCATAAAAGCCAGAGCTTCGCTGTAGCGCTTGTAGTATTTCAGATATTTCACATAGGTGTAGCCGCAGACGGTGGCGTTGCTTGTGCGTCCCTGCTTAGTGAAATAATCAATCGTCTTATTTGTGTAGTAATAGCAGCTGTCGGCGTATTTGTTGTTGCCGGTGTTTTGAGCAAGGCTGATATAAACGTCGGCTAATGAGCTGTATGCCAAATATTTATTGTTTATGTAATATGCAATTTTTGAGTTTATGGAATCTTGGATGCTGATTGATTTCGTGAGATAGTCTTTTGCCTTGTAAGTGTTGGATATGTTGTCGTGTGTCAGTGTATAAACCTCGCCAATGCGATAGTAGCCGTAGGCGTACTCCAGCGCGTCACCTATCATCGAGTCAAGTTCTATTCCTTTTTTGTAATAATTTACCGATTCGTTGTAAAAACCTTTGTTGCAGTGCATTATGCCCAAAAACTTGTAGCATTGCGTAATTGCTGCCGTGTCTTTCGTTTTAATGCTAATCTCCAAAGCCTTGTTAAGGTAATATTTGATGCTGTCAGTCTTGTTCAAATCCTCGTAAATCTTCGCCATTAGCCTGTAGTTGTATATCAGACCAGCCGAGTCTTTAATGCTTTCAAACATGTTAGTGCTTTTCTCACCATACGGCAATCCGGTTTTAGTTTCGTCCAACATATAGTATGCCCATGCAATGAATCTATAGTTGGTGGCTATTAAAGCGGTATCGGTTTTTTTGCAGAAATCAAGCGAGAGGAAAGAGTATTTTACCACAGTGTCAATACTACCAGTTATTGCGGCTATCTCGTTGTAATACTGTGCTTTCGTTAGACTTGGCGTTTCGGGGGTGATTAAGCTAAGCAAACTGTCGATATTATGCTGGACGAGGTCGATTGTGTCTTCGTTGTCAGCATTTTCTTCTTGAGAATAAGCGTTTTGCGGCAACATGAACACTATAGCCGCCAGCAAGATGAAAAAGATTTTCAAACGCCGATAGCCATTCAAGATATTGTTCGCTTCTAAGTTGCTCATAATCAATTTTTTCGACAACTTCATCGAGTATTAATCTTACAAATCTAAGTATTTTTCAATCGCAAACGATTATCGGCTTTGAAAAGATTGAAATCCGGTTGATAAATATCCTTATGTCTCAGCACCCAATACCCAACACCTAATACCCAAATATTTTCTACTTTTGCACCAAACTATCTGGAATATGGTCATTTTAGGTATCATTCCCGCCCGTTACGCGTCGTCGCGGTTTCCGGGCAAGCCGTTGGCCGACATTGGCGGCAAACCAATGGTGCAGCGTGTCTTTGAACAGGCGTCGAAGGCGCTTGAGCATGTGGTTGTGGCCACCGACGACCAACGCATCTACGACGCTGTGGTGGCGTTTGGCGGCCGTGTTGTTATGACGTCGGACAAGCACCCGAGCGGCACCGACCGCTGCGCCGAGGCCGTGCTCAAATACGAGCAATCGTACGGGCAGGCGGTTGACGTGGTCATCAACATTCAGGGCGACGAGCCATTCATCGCCGAAAGGCAGATTAACCTGCTGGCGGGATTGTTCGACGACGCCAACGTGCAGATTGCCACGCTCATCAAGCCCGTTGAGGACGAACAGACTCTCTTCAACCCCAACAAGCCGAAGGTGGTTGTGGACAAGAACGGACGCGCGCTGCTGTTCAGCCGTCAGACCATTCCGCACATCCGCGGCTGCGAGCCGAAAGAGTGGCTGTCGAAACACGCTTTCTTCCAACACATCGGAATGTACGGCTATCGGAAAGACATCTTGCTGGAAATCACAAAGTTGGGCAAGAGTAGCCTTGAGACGGCCGAATCGCTTGAGCAACTGCGGTGGCTCGAAAACGGCTATCAGATTCAGACGGCAAAGACCAACGACGAGGGGCTGTCGGTTGACACGCCCGAAGACCTTGAACAAATTCTCAAACTATTTAAAAATAAGTAAATGAACGTTTTAGTAATCGGTTCTGGCGGCCGCGAGCACGCCATTGCGTGGAAAATCGCGCAAAGCAAACGCATCAGTCAACTATTCATTGCGCCTGGCAACGCGGGAACGGCTGCCGTGGGCACCAATGTTGCAATAAAAGCCACTGATTTTGAGGCTATTAAGAAGTTTGTGGTTGACTCGAAAATCGACCTTGTGGTTGTCGGACCCGAAGAGCCGCTCGTGAAGGGCATCGCCGATTTTCTGGCCAACGACGCCACCACAAAGAACGTTGGCGTGGTGGGCGCTTCGGCCGAGGGCGCACAATTGGAAGGCAGCAAGGAATTCGCCAAACAGTTTATGCAGCGCCACGGCATCCCGACGGCCGCCTATCGCAGTTTCACAAAGGAAACTTTAGCCGACGGCCAACGTTTTCTTGAGACGCTGAAAGCCCCTTACGTGCTGAAAGCCGACGGTCTGGCAGCGGGCAAAGGTGTGCTGATTATCAACGATTTGAAAGAGGCGCAACAGTCGCTTGCCGAAATGCTGGACGGACAGTTCGGGTCGGCATCGGCAAAGGTTGTGATTGAAGAGTTTCTGTCGGGCATCGAGTGCTCGTTCTTTGTGCTGACGGACGGCCGCGACTACGTGCTGCTGCCCGAGGCCAAAGACTACAAGCGCATTGGCGAGCACGACACGGGCCTGAACACAGGCGGTATGGGCGCCGTTTCGCCCGTTCCGTTCTGCACCGACGAGTTCAAACAGAAGGTCATCACGCGCATCATTGAGCCGACAATCAAGGGTTTACAAGCCGACAACATCGATTATCGCGGCTTCATATTCTTTGGCCTGATTAAATGCGGCACCGACCCGTATGTTATTGAATATAACGTCCGTATGGGCGACCCCGAAACCGAGGTTGTGATTCCGCGTTTGGACTGCGACCTGCTCGACCTGCTTGAGGCCACCGCGCAGCGCAAACTGGCTGGCCGCAAAGCCGCAATGAAAGCCGAGACGGCCATCACGGTTGTTATGGTGTCAGGCGGATACCCCGAGAGTTACAAGAAAGGCTTCGAAATAACTGGTATTGAGAATGTTACCGAGAGCACCGTTTTCCACGCTGGCACCAAGCCCGAAGGTGGCCGCGTGCTCACCGACGGCGGCCGCGTTCTGGCTGTGACATCGCTTGCAGGCGGCATTCAGCCCGCTCTCGACAAGTCGTACCGCAGCATCGGCAACATCAAATTCGACGGCGCATATTTCCGCCGCGACATCGGTCAAGACCTTCAAAATCTGTAAGATATGCTATTAAAACTGTACAAGAGCAACTCGCCCGTAATGCACCTGTTCACGATAATCGTGGCGGCGCTGCTGTGGCTGCCCATCTTCTGCAACCCGCAGTGGACACCGCCCATTGCCGAGGGTTCGGTGCTCTACCGCGACCTGCAGGGCTGGCTGCTGCCAAATCCGTGGGTGTCGCAAATGATTGCCTTCGCGCTAATGCTGATTGAGGCGTTTCTGCTGCTGCGCATCGACTTGCGGTTCATCATTGTCGAGGACAAGGTGATTATGCCACCGTTGTTTTTCGTGCTGATAATCAGCCTTTTCTCGCGCAACTACAACCTGCTGCCCGCGCTTTTGGGCAACCTTTTCCTGCTTATGGCAATGGTGCGCACACTCGACAGCGAGCGCGTTCCCGAACAGAAACGGCTCTACTTCGAGGCGGGGCTGCTTATCGGCATCGGCACGCTGCTGTTCCCGCCGCTGGTGGCAATGACTCTCTTCATCTTCGCCACGCAGTTCATAATGCGGTTCTTCGACATCCGCGAGTTTCTGGCGTCGGTTTTGGGCTTTGTGGTGCCGTTCGTCTTCTACCTTTTCGGAATGTTTATGATTGACGAGCCCGCACAGTTCTGGCAGCGAATGGAACAGATTGGCATAACGCAGCATTTCACTGTAAAACTGTCGATTGTGCAATATTCGGCGGTCGGATTTATGGCGCTTTTCACGCTTGTGGCGCTGCTCACAATGACGCAGTACATCCGTATGTACAAGGTGACGACGCGCAAGTATTTCACGCTGTTTATCTGGCTGATAATCATTTCGGTAGCGGGATTTTTCCTGATACCGTGCGCGGGACTCACAATGGCCGTTTTCCCCGCAATGTCGTTAGCCTTCATCGCATCGCTCTATTTTATGCAGATAAGGCGCAACGCTTTGGGCGAACTGGCGTTCCTGCTGCTGATTATCAGCACATTCCTTATGGTTCATTTTCAATAAGATAACTTGATTTAATATCGATATGAGCAATTCTGAAAGATACAATCTGCGCGGCGTTTCGGCATCGAAAGAAGACGTGCACAACGCCATCAAAAACATCGACAAAGGCCTGTATCCCAAGGCTTTCTGCAAGATTATCCCCGACATTTTGGGCGGCGACCCCGACTACTGCAACATTATGCACGCCGACGGCGCTGGAACCAAGTCGAGCCTGGCCTACCTGTACTGGAAAGAGACGGGCGATTTGAGCGTCTGGAAGGGCATTGCGCAAGACGCGCTGATTATGAACATCGACGACCTGCTCTGCGTGGGCGCGGTCGATAACATATTGGTATCGAGCACTATAGGCCGCAACAAAATGCTCGTGCCTGGCGAGGTGATTTCGGCCATCATCAACGGCACCGACGAACTGCTTGCCGAACTGCGCGAAATGGGCGTGGGCGTGTATGCCACCGGCGGTGAGACTGCCGATGTGGGCGACCTTGTGCGCACCATTATTGTCGACAGCACGGTAACCTGCCGTATGCGCCGCGCCGATGTCATCAACAACGCCAACATCAAGGCTGGCGATGTGATTGTGGGCCTTGCATCGTTCGGACAGGCCACCTACGAGAAGGAATACAACGGCGGTATGGGCAGCAACGGCCTGACAAGCGCCCGCCACGATGTGTTCGCCAAATATCTGGCCGAAAAATATCCTGAAAGTTACGATGCCGCCGTGCCCGACGAGTTGGTTTACAGCGGCAATCTGAAACTCACCGACAAGGTTGAAGGCTCACCACTCGACGCTGGCAAACTGGTTCTGTCGCCCACACGCACCTACGCGCCCGTTGTCAAGCGCCTGCTGGACGAGTTGCGCCCCGCCATCCACGGAATGGTGCACTGCTCGGGCGGCGCGCAGACCAAAGTGCTGCATTTTGTTGACGGCGTGCACGTTGTGAAAGACAATCTGTTCCCCGTTCCGCCGCTGTTCCGCACCATCAAAGAGCAGAGCGGCACCGACTGGCGCGAAATGTACAAGGTCTTCAATATGGGCCACCGCCTTGAAGTCTATCTCGACGCAGCGGACGCGCAGAAGGTCATCGAAATCTCAAAATCGTTCGGCATCGACGCGCAAATCATCGGCCGCATCGAACCGTCGGACCACACCTGGCTCACAATCAAGAGCGAGTTTGGGGAGTTTACTTATTGATTGATTAACTGAAGGATTGATTAATTGAATGGCTGCTTAATAACCAAAATTGATTATGGCAACAGAAAATACACTTTTAGAAAAACTTGAAGCAATAAAAATCCGGTTCGAGGAGACGGCGCAGCAAATAACTGACCCTGAAGTTATTGCCGACGTGAAGCGGTTTGTGAAACTCAACAAGGAGTACAAGCACCTTGAGCCAATTGTTGAGGTTTACAAGAAATACAAAACGCTGATTTCCAATATTGAGGAGGCGCGCACCATTCTGAATACCGAGAAGGACGACGAAATGCGCGAAATGGCCAAAATGGAACTCGACGAGAACGAGCCGAAGGTGGCGCCAATGGAGGAGGAAATCAAACTGCTGCTGCTGCCGTCGGACCCCGAAGACGACAAGAACGCCATTCTTGAAATCCGCGGCGGCACGGGCGGCGACGAGGCCGCGCTGTTTGCTGGCGACCTGTTCCGAATGTACACCAAGTACTGCGAGTCGAAAGGCTGGAAACTCGAGGTGTCGAGTTGCAGCGAGGGAGCGAGCGGCGGCTACAAAGAGATTGTGGCGCGCGTAACGGGCACAAGTGTCTATGGCACACTAAAATACGAGTCGGGCGTGCATCGCGTTCAGCGCGTGCCCGTGACCGAAACGCAGGGTCGCGTCCACACATCGGCGGCAACGGTGGCCGTGCTGCCCGAGGCCGACGAGTTCGACGTGCAGATTAACGAAGGCGAAATCAAGTGGGACACTTTCCGTTCGAGCGGCGCTGGCGGTCAGAACGTGAACAAGGTGGAGTCGGGTGTGCGGTTGCGTTACAATTGGAAAAACCCCATTACCGGTGTGGTTGACGAGATACTGATTGAGTGTACCGAAACCCGCGACCAGCCAAAGAACAAAGAGCGCGCGTTGAGCCGTCTGCGTACCTTCATCTACGACAAGGAGCACCAGAAATATATCGACGACATTGCTTCGCGCCGCAAGACAATGGTCTCAACCGGCGACCGTTCGGCCAAAATCCGCACCTACAACTATCCGCAGGGCCGAATCACCGACCACCGCATCAACTACACAATCTATAATCTCGACGCCTTTGTGAACGGCGACATTCAGGACTGCATCGACCACCTGATTGTGGCTGAAAATGCCGAGCGACTGAAGGAGGCGGATTTGTAAATAATTGCAAAAGAACGGAATAGGTTTCTTATGAAAAAGAGCATATTTGTCGCATTGCTGATATTGTTTCACTTTTTTGCAAGTGGCAATGATTCCGATTTTATAACCAATTATTCCATAACCGAAGGCAATGACACCATATCATTCATAAGAATAGCCAAAGACAACGTAGAAAAGCCGACTATTATTTTTTGTCAAGGCTCACTGCCAGTCCCCGTTGTAATAAATAGCCAAGGCGAAAAGTGGGTATCCGCTTTGAGCAATTTCGACTTTTTCTCACATCTTGACAGATACCATTATGTGATAATATCAATGCCTAACATTCCTATATGTGTGGATGAGGAAAAACTTAATAACAGATACGAATACACGCCCAAAGGTAACTATGTTGAGGAATATAGGCAGAATGACTATTTGGAAAAATATGTGGAACGCGGCAATGCTGTTTTGAAATTTTTGCGTCAGCAAGAGTGGGTGAAAAAAAACAAAATAATCACAGTCGGACATTCGCAAGGCTCATTTGTAGCATTGAAACTTGGATTGCAGAATGTTGATATTCACGCTGTTGGATGTTTGAGTTTTAATATTCTTGGCCGTTATTCCCAATTTATACTGAAACAAAGAAATGCTGTTCGTTATGGCATAATTACCGACAGTATAGCGCAAAAGAACATTGATGAAAAATACGAGTGGTGGCAAAATGTATGCAGAGATACGACTGAATTTGAGACTGGAAACACAAAGCGTACTTGGCGCAGTTTCAGTAGACCATTCGTAGACGATATTGTCAATTTAAAAATGCCTGTCTATGTTGCATTCGGAACAGAAGATGATGGCGCTTCTATGTGCGACTTGTTGCCATTGTTTTTCGAATTGAAAGGCAAGCACGACTATAAAATTCACGCATTCATTGGTTGCGGGCATAATTTTGAGCAAATTCTTCCTGATGGAAAATCTGATTATGAAAATATGCATTGGCAAGATGTAATGGACGAATTTATAGACTGGTGCGAAAAAACAGATTTATATTAAATTAAAATTAAAAATATGACACGTCAAGACATTGTAAATCAGATTACTAAAAAACAGACATTCCTTTGCGTTGGTCTCGATACCGACATTAAGAAAGTGCCTGCTCATTTGCTGAGCGACGAAGACCCGATTTTCGCCTTCAACAAGGCCATTATCGACGCCACAGCCGACTACTGCATCGCCTACAAGCCGAACCTTGCCTTCTACGAGAGTATGGGCGTTCGGGGGTGGATTTCGTTCGAAAAGACAATTAAATATCTGAAAGAAAAGTATCCCGACCAGTTCATCATTGCCGACGCCAAACGCGGCGACATCGGCAACACAAGCGCGATGTACGCCCGCTCGTTTTTCGAGGAACTGAACATCGATTCGGTTACCGTGGCACCGTATATGGGCGAGGACAGCGTTAGCCCGTTCTTGACCTACGAGGGCAAATGGGTGATTCTGCTTGCGCTCACAAGCAACAAGGGCTCGCACGACTTCCAACTCACCGCCGACGCCAATGGCGAGCGTCTGTTCGAGAAGGTTTTGCGCACAAGCCAGGCGTGGGCCACCGCCGACCAGATAATGTACGTTGTGGGAGCCACCCAAGGCCGGCTGTTCGAGGATATCCGCCACATTGTTCCCGACCATTTTCTGCTTGTGCCGGGCATTGGTGCGCAGGGTGGCTCTCTCGAGGAGGTTTGCCGCTACGGAATGAACTCAAAGTGCGGACTGATTGTCAACTCATCGCGCGCCATCATCTACGCAAGCAACGGCACCGACTTTGCCGAAAAAGCCGCCGAAGCCGCCAAATCAGTGGCAGCGGAGATGAAAGTGATGCTGGAGAAATATTGCAAGTAGCCTTAACGGGCACACAAAATAAAAAGGGATTGTCCTGCAATGAGGGCAATCCCTTTTCCGTCTGTGTGAAAAATAAATAGTTTCTTAGAAATACTTAACATCCTGAACCTTGCCCGACTCAATGCTGACAATGTCCTTTAGAATGTTGTTTGCCATACGGCTTGCGCCCAAGCGGAACATTTTATTGTTAAGCCATTCGGCTCCCAACAGATTCTCTACAATAGCCATATAAAGCAAGGCGTCTTCTGAAATTGACATTCCGCCAGCAGGTTTTATTCCCACCTTGCGTCCGGTTTTTGCAGCGTAAGCCTTTATGGCCTCGCACATTACGCAAACAGCCTGCGGAGTGGCGGCGGGTTCAAGTTTTCCGGTAGAAGTCTTTATGAAATCGGCGCCAGCCTCCATTGCAACAATACTTGCGTTCCATATATCCTCAACTGAGCGCAACACACCAGTTTCAAGAATCACCTTGAGGTGGGCCTTTCCAACGGCGGCCTTTATGGCTTTAATCTCATCAAACACCGTCTGATAGTCGTTTGCAAGCCATGCGCCCTGCGAAATCACGATATCGATGTCGGTGGCACCAGCTTCAACGGCCATTTTACATTCCAGAGCCTTTACCTCGATGAACGACTGCGATGCTGGGAAGCAAGCCGCAACCGAAGCTACGCCCACACCAGGACGCTTCAGCGTTGTGGCCACAGTCTTAACAAGCGACGGATAGACGCATATTGCGGCTACATCAGGTATGCCCGAGAAATTGTCGTGGAAGTTGTTGACATTGTTTGCAAAACGTGCGCCTTTTTCCTGCGTGTCAACCGAGTTGAGCGTAGTCAAATCGATAAGGCTGAGCGCAAGTTTCAAATGCTCAACATCGAAAAGCTGTTTTGAACGGGTTTTGGCATCAAACACCTTTTGCTCAATGTCGGCAGCCGAGAACGGCATCGGAAAGTTTTTAAGAAGGTCCATATAAGTTAGAAGTTATCGAGTTTAAAGTTTAAAGTTGAAACGCTTCGCTGTTTAATAACCGTTTCGTAATTCGTAATTATACTAGTGCCTTATGCCTATTGCCTTGTGCCTTAAGTTAATTCGTTTCCAGAATTCGGAATATCTCGTCGAGTTTTGGAGTGAGAATTATTTCTGTGCGGCGGTTTTTGGCGCGTGCCTCAGAGGTTTTTGCCGGGTCGATGGGCGAATACTGCGAGCGTCCGGCAGCCGAAATTCGTTTGCCGTCAATCTTGCCTTCGTTGACAAGCAATTTGACAATAGTTGTGGCGCGTTTGGCGCTCAAGTCCCAGTTGTCTTGAATGTCGCCGGTGCCTTTCATCGGGACATCGTCGGTGTGGCCTTCAATCATTATGTTGACATCGGTGTTGGCGGCAAGCACTTCGGCAATTTGTTTCAGCGCGGCCTGGCCTTTCGGGTCAACATCCCACTTGCCCGATTTGAACAGAAGTTTCTCATCCATAGTGACATACACCTTGCCGTTGCGTTGCTCAACGGTCAGACCTTTGTCCTCAAATCCTAAAAGCGCGTGGCTGATTTTCTGTTTCAGCGCTCTGACTGATGAATCTTTCTGATTCAGAATATTTTCCAACTCCTGAACGCGGCGGTTTTTCTCTGCCAGTTCGCGGCGTTGCATGTTGAGGTTTGAGTCGAGAGCCACCAGAATGGCGTCGCGCTCGTCAAGCTCCTGTTGCTTGGCTTTCAGGTCGCGCTCTTTCTCGAGCAAATCCTGTTTGCTTACCTGCAGGTCGGCCAGCAACTCACGCATCTCCGACTCGTCTTTTGTGGACTGTTTCTCCTGTTCGTCGCTCAAGTCGTCGTACATCGTTTTAAACACCTTGTACTGTTTGCGGTAGAACATCGCCGAGTCGCGGATGACGGCTTTCGTTCCGGCTTCGGTTTCCAACTTCTTGTTCAGTTCCTCAACCTGGGCTTCAAGCTCGGTCGATTTTACGGTTAGGTCTTCGTTCAGACTTTTAACGGAGTCGCGTTCGGCAACTATCGCCTCGTTTTTCTCCTTCAGCTCCTGAAATTGTTTTGACGGCACGCAGGCTGCAAGCCCGACAACTGTCATCGCTATAAGTGTTTTGATTTGTTTCGACATATCTGTTCCGAAAAAATTATCAATAAAAATACAATGACGAAAGAGTGCTTTTTTAGCGCGCCGCCAAAAATTCTACATAACTTATTAACCGATTGGAGTGTGAAAAAACGATATGGGCGCTGTGCGTTTTTGGCTTCGGTAAAGGGATTTTAAATGTGTTTGCCGCTAACTTTTGCATTCCGAAATAGAATTGTTTCATTTTTTACTTACCTTCACACGTTTTTATTACAAAAGATATGGCAAAATATAAACGCATTTTATTGAAACTCAGCGGCGAGTCGCTGATGGGCGCTCAGGGCTACGGCATCGACACGCAGCGGCTCAACGAGTATGCCGCCCAAATTAAACAGATAGCCGACATGGGTGTGCAGATTGGAATTGTGATTGGCGGCGGCAATATTTTCCGCGGATTGAGTGGCGCATCGAAAGGCTTCGACCGCTACAAAGGCGACCAGATGGGAATGTTGGCGACGGTTATCAACTCTATGGCGCTGTGTTCGGCGTTGGAGAGCATCGGGCAACCGGCTCGCGTGCTGACAGCTATCCGTATGGAACCGATAGGCGAGTTCTACTCGAAACCCAAAGCCATTGAGGCACTGAACCGTGGCGAGGTGGTCATAATGTCGGGTGGGACGGGCAATCCGTATTTCACCACCGACACAGGCTCGTCGCTGCGCGGAATCGAGATTGAGGCCGATGTGATGCTCAAGGGCACTCGCGTTGACGGCATCTACACCGCCGACCCCGAGAAAGACCCGACAGCAACAAAATTCGACACAATAACTTACGACGAAATCTACAACCGCGGCCTGAAGGTTATGGACTTGACGGCCACCACAATGTGCAAGGAAAACAAGCTGCCTATTATCGTTTTCAATATGGACAAACCCGGAAACCTTGTCAAAGTGCTCTCGGGCGAGAATATCGGAACATTAGTAACAATTTAAAACTCATACAGTTATGATGACACAAGAAGATGTAAAGAAACAAACCGAAAAGTCGAAAGCCCAAATGGTGAAGGCTGTCGATTTTCTTGAAGTCTCAATAGCCCGCATCAGGGCTGGGAAGGCCGACATTCGCGTGCTCGTCGGCGTGATGGTTGACTACTACGGCTCGAAGATGTGCCTGTCGCAGGTGTCTAACGTTACCGTGCCCGTCGCCCGCAC
>JAFZKK010000122.1 GCA_017551905.1 Salinivirgaceae bacterium | reverse complement strand
TGCGGAGAATGTCGGAGCCTACACTGCCGATCCGACGGGTGTCTTTACCACCGTGGCTGTCAACACGGGCATTTTGGCTAAATCGGACCTTGAGGCAGCCGGCGCGCATCTGGTGTTCGACAATATGCTCCAATTGCTCGACGCTCTGCCCTCTCTTATCGGCTCGCCGAAAAAATAAGCATCGGTTTTCCCAAAAAATGCGAACCTCCTGAGAATTGAATATTTTGAATCGCTCCCGAGTGTGACTCAAAATATCGAAATCTCAGCAAATACTATTTTATATATGGTTGCCGACTCTTTTTACACGCACAAAACGATTATTGACTACTTTTGGCTCAATTAAACATTCTAAATATGACAGCATTTGTATTACTAGCCAACGGTTTTGAGGATATTGAGGCCGTGGCACCTATCGACATTTTGCGCCGTGGTGGCGTCGATGTCAAGACCGTTTCGATAACCGACTCAACTGATGTTGAATCGTCGCACGGAATTCCGATGAAAGCCGACACAACTATAAGTAAAGCTGATTTTGCCAACGGCGACGCTCTGATTCTGCCTGGCGGATATCCTGGCTACAAGAATCTTGGCGAATCGGCCGAGGTTGGCAAGGTTCTGAAATCGTTCTACGAGAAGGGCAAACTGGTTGGTGCCATCTGCGCCGCCCCAACAGTGCTGGCTGCTAACGGTGTTGCCGAAGGCGCTACCGTAACCTGCCACAGCTGCGCCGTTGAGACTATGGAACCGCGCTACAACTACGTTGGCGGCGATGTGGTTTGCGACCGCAACCTTATCACTGCCGTTGGTGCCGGTCTGTCAATCGATTTCGGCCTTGAGTTGCTTGCCGCACTCACAAACGAGGCAACTGTGGAGAAGGTTAAGAAGGGAATGGAATTGGCATTGAGTTAATGAATTGCACCTTAATACTCAATTTTTGTTAAAAAGGCCATATCCTCTAAAATACTGATTCAAATAGCCATCTTGCAAAATGATAACACTTTACATAATTGTGTTTATTATTGCTTTGTGGGGTATCAAACCCCGACGAAACGAGCAAGAGCGGCTTCAGTATATGTCGAAAGATTCAACCGACGCAATCAAAGGCATTTTCATATTGCTGGTGTTTTTCAGGCACGCAAATGAGTATGTTAAGAAGTCAGGCTTTGATTATTCTTCATTAGCCGACAGTCTGTTTTCAATGACAGATTCGTTTCTTAACCAACTGATTGTTGTGATGTTTCTTTTCTTTTCGGGATATGGTATAATATATTCCATTAGTAATAAAGGAGATAGCTATATAAGCAACATTCCCAAACATCGGATACTGAACACGCTGCTAAACTTCGACATAGCTGTCGCTTGCTTTATCATTTTATCATTCATTATCGGTCATTCGTTTGATACCAAGACAATTATACTTTCATTCACGGGTTGGGAAAGTGTAGGTAACAGCAATTGGTACATATTCGTTATTCTGATATGCTATCTATCGACGTGGCTTGTTTTCGCTCTAAACCGCGGTAACCGGAGTATTCTTACAGCCGCATTATTGAACTTCGGACTACTGATGATTGCCACAATCGCATTGGCATTAGCCGGGAAGCCAAGCCATTGGTACAACACCATTTTCGCTTATCCGATTGGAATGATGTTCGGGTTATTCAAAGAACGATTCGATTCGCTTGTAAACAAGAAATACGCAGCCTGCCTTATTGGTGCCGTTATTTGTTTTGCGATTTCCACTCTCCTCTTTTTCGACAAGAATCTGCCAATCGGCGAAAACTCACGCGCAATTATAAACGGCTCAAGCTGGGTAATACGAGTTATTTCGTTTATTATCATAATATTAATGGTGATGACGAAGTTCAATATTCAGAACAAAACACTTATATGGCTGGGCGGAAACTTGTTCCCGCTTTACATTTACCAACGAATACCAATGATAATAATTTCAACTTACTTTGATTTAAACCCGACAATATTCATAATTATCAGTATACTAATAACTTGCGCATTGATTCCAATATATAGGAAGATACAATTCACATTATAAGCAAGCAATAATCAAATATGCAAATCAGATGTTAATTCTTCAGAAAATCAGCCAATTACTATCGAGCAAAGCTTCGTGGTTTGTGATTGCCACGGCGGTGTTCACGTTTTTTGTGCCGGGGGCGTTCCGTTGGGTGTCGGGCTACACGCAGACGGTGATTTTGGGCATTATTATGCTCACTATGGGCTTGACGCTCACCACGCAAGACTTTCGAATCCTGTTCTCGCGGCCTGTGGATATTTTCATCGGGGCGTGCGCGCAGTTCACCATTATGCCGCTGGTGGCGTGGTCGTTGACGCGGATTTTCGGATTGGACACCCCAATGGCCATCGGCATTATCCTGGTCGGGTGCTGCCCGGGCGGCGTATCGAGCAACATTATGAGCTTCCTGTGCAAGGGCGATGTGGCCTTCTCTGTTGGGATGACAACCGCTTCCACCCTGTTGGCGCCCGTTGTAACACCACTGCTGGTGCTTTGGCTGGCTGGTCAAAGTGTCGATGTTGATGCGGTTGGAATGTTTGTCAACATTCTGATTGTCACCATTATACCCGTCGCCATTGGTTTCTTCCTCAACTTGTGGTTGGGCAGCCGCGAACAGTTCAAGAGCATTCAAAGCGTGATGCCCGGCGTGAGCGTCATCTGCCTGGCTTGCATTGTTGGCGGTGTCATTTCAAGCGTTCACGACCAATTGATAGCCAGAGGTTTAGGTGTGTTCTTGTTGACATTCGGAGTGGTTTTCTGCCACAACACCATCGGCTATCTACTTGGTTTCCTGACAGGTACACTGTTCAATTTCAATACGGCAAAGAAACGCACCATCAGCATCGAGGTCGGAATGCAGAACGCCGGTTTGGCAACCAATTTAGCCACCAATTTCTTTATGGCAACCAATCCGTTAGCCGTTGTTCCGTGCGCCATTTCGTGCGCCTGGCACTCAATTTCGGGCACCATTCTGGCGGGGATTTTTATGAGGTTTGGGAAGAAAATCAATGACGACAACATAGTCGTGGATAATTGACACACCCCTTGATTGCGTGTTTTTCTAAAAATGTTCACACATTATCAACTTATAATGTGCAAGTATCGTTTTTTGATACTTTTGGCCATTATTTAATAACAAATCTATGAGCGGATTTTTTGGGGCAGTCACCACTACCGACTGCGTTTCCGATGTTTTCTACGGTACCGACTACCATTCCCATCTTGGGACAAAACGTGCGGGTATGTCGATTTACTCGACAAAATTAGGCTACCAACGCGCCATTCACAGCCTCGAGGACGGCTATTTCCGAAACAAGTTCGAGGGCGATATGGCCGGGTTCAGCGGTGAGTCGGGTATTGGCTGCATCAGCGACAACGAGGCGCAGCCGTTGGTCATCTTCTCGCACCTGGGGCGCTTTGCCATTACCACGGTGGCCAAAATCAACAACGCCGACGAGCTTGCCGACCGCTTCCTGCGCGAGGGCAAAACCTTCACCGAGACCAGTCAGGGCGGCATCAACCCCACCGAGCTGATTGCCATGCTCATCTGCGAGAAACAGAGCTTCAAAGAGGGAATCGAGAATGTTTACAACAGCATCAAAGGCTCGTGCTCGATACTGATTCTGAACAAGGACGAGATTATTGCAGGGCGCGACAAATTGGGCCGTACGCCGATTGTGATTGGCAAAAAAGATGGTGCCTTCTGTGCCGCTTCCGAAACATCGTCGTTCCTGAACCTCGACTATAAGATTGAGAAATACATTGGCCCAGGCGAGATTGTATCAATCCGCAACAACGGCTATTCGGTTCTGCGTGAGGCAAATAACGAGATGCAGATTTGCTCCTTCCTGTGGGTTTACTACGGTTACCCACCCGCTTGCTACGAGGGCATCAACGTTGACCAGACGCGCTACCGTTGCGGTCAGAAGCTGGCCGAGAAAGACGATGTGAAAGACGCTGATTTTGTGGCAGGTATCCCCGATTCGGGTGTCGGTCACGCAATGGGCTACAGCGCCGCCACGGGCATTCCGTATATGCGGCCTTACGCCAAATACACCCCGACCTGGCCGCGCAGCTTTATGCCGCAAAACCAGAAAATGCGCGACTTGGTGGCCAAAATGAAGCTTATTCCGAACGCATCGGTCATCAACGGCCGTAGCGGCATCTTCCTCGACGACTCGATTGTGCGCGGTACACAGCTGAAAGACAATGTGAAAGACCTGATGGAAGCTGGTATTAAAGAGGTGCATATGCGCGTTGCCTGCCCGCCGCTCATCTACCCTTGCGAGTACCTGAACTTCAGCCGTTCGCGCTCATCGCTCGAGCTAGCCACACGCAAGGCCATTGTGAAGCTCGAAGGCAAAGAGGACGTCGATTTCGCAAAATACGCCGACCCCGACTCGCAGGAGTACAAGAATATGGTTGAGCAGATGCGCAAGGATATGAACCTGACAACGCTCAAATTCCAACGTCTCGAGGATTTGGTGGAAGCCATCGGGCTGCCGAAAGAGAAGCTCTGCACGCATTGCTGGGATTGCTCAAGCCGGGGATAGTCTCTAATTATAAATCAGGCAGATAGGTTATGCGATTTAAACTGACTATTGAATACGACGGAAGCCGATATGCCGGTTGGCAGGTGCAGAAAGGCGAACGCACTGTGCAGGGCGCGTTTTTCGACGCCTGCAAGAAGATTTTCGGTGAGACGAAATTTGAGCTTTTTGGCTCAGGCCGCACCGATGCCGGCGTGCACGCCTTGGGACAAGTGGCTCATCTTGAGGTTGATAGCCATATTTCGCCCGAAAGGCTGATGATGAGCCTGAACGATAACTTGCCCTACGATGTAAACGTGCTGGCAGCCGAGCAGGCAAATCCGAAATTCCACGCCCGCTACGATGCAGTTGAGCGCAGTTATATCTATCTGATTTCCAAGCGTCGCACGGCTTTTGGCAAGAGCAATGTTTGGTGGATTCGCGACGAGCTTGATGTTGAGCTGATGAAAAAAGCCGCCGCCACGCTGACGGGCCGTCTCAATTTTGCATCGTTCACCGATAAGAATGCAGAAACGCCCAACACCATTGTAAATATCAATGCCATTGACATTTACGAGACGCGCGACCTGATTGCGATACATATCACAGGCTCACATTTCCTATGGAAAATGGTGCGCCGTATGGTTGGCGTGTTGGTTGAAGTCGGACGCGGAAAAATCAGCCAGACCGATGTCGAAAATATGCTTAATGAGTATTCGCCACTGCCGGCAAAGCTTACCGCTCCAGCTGCCGGGCTCTACCGTGAGCATGTCTATTACAAAGGCGAACGCACAATCCGCGGTCCGCACATTGTGCCGCAACTGTTGAGACTTAAATAGTTAGGATTTAGAATTTAGGATTGAAAAGGTTTAGAGGTTAAGAAGTTGAGAATGGTTGGTTATCTAAACAGCGAAGCGTCTAAACTTCTAAACAGCGAAGCGCTAAACTTTTAAACGATTCACCGATTGACCGCAAACAATGAACCATTTCACTCATCTGCAAGAGTTTATACGCACCACCGACAACTGGAAGGATGTCATCCACCATCGGCCGTACTGCGTGCGCATATCGCCGTGCCCGTTCAACAGCCGATGGAACTTGCTGATGTACAATATGCACCATTGCGATTTCGGGCTCGATGTGGTACGTGAGTGCCGCGGCACTGTGGTCGACGACGACGGCAACATCATCTGTGCCCCGTACACCAAATTTTTCAATTTCGACGATGAGCACGCCGACACAATCGATTGGGAATCAGCCATTGTGCGCGAAAAAATCGATGGCGTGCTGATTAAGATGTTCAAGTACGAAGGCAAGGCTTATTGGGTGTCGAACGGCGGTTGGGACATCTGGCACATCGACCTTTCGGGCTCACCATACGACAATGCCAAAACGATGCTCGACACGCTTCTCAACACCGCTGGCACCGACTGGACCGACCGTATCCCCGATGGCTATACACTTATGTTTGAAATGGTTAGCCCCTACAGCCGCATCATCTGTTTTTACGAAGAGCCGAAACTCTGGTTCCACGGCATCCGCGACTGCAACGGCGACGAAATGATGCCAGAAGCGGCCAAAGAGCAGTTTGGCATCCCGTTCGACATTCCGCAACAGTATCCGTTCCACTCGCTCGAAGAAGTGCAAGCCGCCACAAACAGTTGGCACAGTTATGCGCAGGAAGGCGTGGTGGTGTGTGACAAGAATTTCAAACGCCTGAAAATCAAGTGCGAAGACTATCTGAAAAAGAAATTTTGCAACGATGCCAACACCTTGCGGCAATTCTGGCGCATCTGGGCCGACGGCAGTTTCGACGACCTGCCCTCGGGCGAAACGCAGTGGCGTGTGTCGTTGCTGGCAGAAGCCGCCAACCGCGCCATCGACCTAATGAGCACGCTCTGGACCAACGCCAACCGCTTGCTCGACGCCTGCAACCGCGATTTCGGGACGTATGCCCGGCAAATCACAAGCGACGACAGTTCATCGTTCCATCAGCATCTGTTCCTATCGGCCGCCAAACAGCCGTTGGACGATTTTGTGGCCGCCGTCGATACCGACATCAAGCAAGTTTACGCGCACTTTGTGAACCTGATGAACGAGTGCGGAATCGACTTGAGTGATGTAATTGCGCAGAAATACAATATTGAAAGCAATAATTTAACTAAACAAATATAAATAATTAAATATGAAAAATTTACGATTTATTTTAACACTATCAATTGCACTGTTATTCGTTTGCTGCAACGATAAATCGGACTCTCCAACCCCTGACGATTCCAACGGAAGCACTGAAAATCAGCCTAATCCGCATTTCCAAGTTTATCTATGTTTCGGGCAGTCGAACATGGAAGGCAATGCCGCAATTGAGGACATCGACCGCGAAGACATCAGCGGACGCTTTTTGAATATGATTGTAACAGCTGAAGACTCAGCCTATTACGGCAAACGCACGGGTACGTGGCGAAGCGCTGTGCCGCCTCTCTGCCGTAAAACAACAGGCCTCACTCCCGCCGACTATTTCGGACGCGAGATGCTGCGCCATGTTGGCAAGAGCGACACTATTGGCATTGTTATGGTGGCCATTGGCGGCGCAGCCATTGAGGCTTTCGACAAAGACCAGTGCGAGGCGTACTACAACAACGGCTCAACCGCCGACTGGCTTCGCGCCTACATGAACCACTACGACCGCAATCCGTATCAAAAACTTGTCGAAATGGCAAAGAAAGCCCAGCGCAAAGGCGTCATCAAAGGCATTCTGTTGCATCAGGGCGAATCGAACAATGGGCAACAGAACTGGCCCGAGAAAGTGAAGAAAATCTACAACGACCTTCTAACCGACCTCGACCTAACGGCTGACGATGTGCCGCTACTTGTAGGCGAAACACTGCGGACCGAGGAAGGCGGCGTGTGCGGTGGACATAACTCGGTGATTGCCAAGCTGCCAAGTGTCATTCCGACGGCTCATGTGGTGTCATCGGAAGGCTGCCCCGGGCGCGAAGACGGACTGCATTTCACAGCCGAAGGCTATCGCATCATCGGCAAGCGTTACGCACAGACAATGCTGAAAATCAGCGGATATAAGAACACCGAATATGCGGGAATCCACACCGACGGACGTTTTCTGAAAGACGCAAACGGCCAGATTGTCAATCTGCACGGCTTCGCGCAGACCTACAGCCCATGGTTCAACGAGCAGATGACCAAATGGAACAATTATGATGTCGATGCTTGTCTGAGCTACAATCAAGGATTGATTGATGACATTCAGCGTACCGGTTGGCGGATGGATTTTGTGCGGATGCACATGGACCCCTACTGGAGCAACACTCCGGGCGTGCAGACAACGGGCGAAAACGACATTTCTGCCTTCGATGTGAAGCGCTTCAAACAGTATCTCGACGAAGTTTTTGTGCCAATGGCCAAGTATATCATCAAAAGCGGAATGTATGTGGTGATGCGGCCTCCGGGCGTTTGTCCGCATGTGATTGCCGTTGGCGACGACTACAACAAATACCTTAACCGCGTTTGGGACATTGTGTCGCAGAACAGCTACCTGAAAAACAATCCGATGGTGATGTTCGAGCTTGCCAACGAGCCTGTTGATATCAAAGGAAAGGACGGCTCGACGGGAAGCTGGTCGCAGAGCCATTTCAATGCCTGCAAGGAAATTTTCCAATCGGTTGTTGATGTTATCCGTGGTAACGGTTGTGACAATGTGCTTTGGGTTCCCGGACCGGCCTATCAGGGCAACTACAGCGGTTTTGCCAACAATCCGGTGGAGGGTTACAACATCGGCTATGCCGTCCACGTCTATCCGGGCTGGATGGGCAGCGACGGCGAGAACCCCGACCACGGAGATATTCAGGACAACGGCGGCTACGAGTCGTTTCAGACCGGCTGGAACGAGAAAGTGAAGCCTGTGGCCGATTTTGCGCCGGTGATGGTTACCGAAATGGACTGGGCGCCAGCCAAATACAACAAATCGTGGGGCAAAGCATACACGGGCGTTGCCGGCGGCGCGGGTTTTGGCGCCAACTTCAAGCTGATTGCCGACCTCTGCGGAAATGTGAGCTGGCTCATCTTCACCTCGCCCGACTTGCTTGCTCAATTCAACGACAAAGCACCCGCAAGCGAAGCCGACTACACGTTCCTATCCGACCCCGAAGCCTGCCCCTGGCCTGTTTATCATTGGTATAAGGAGTATGCCGAAGGCGAAATTCCGAAAGGCGAACCGATGAGCGTGAACATTGGCAGCGCCAAGAACGGCAAAGTTGAGATGATGCTCAGCTCGACAAGCCGAATGGTGGTTTCGGTGATGTACTCCAACGGCACGGCCTCGGTTGTGAGCGAAAACCTTGAGTTCGAAATTGCCGATAGCAGCATTGTCAAATACGAAGACGGACGGTTCAAAGCACTGCAAGAAGGCACAACCAACATCACCGTGAAATACAGCGAGGCCGGCAAAACGCTGACCAAAACCATTGAGGTTGAAGTGTTGCAATTCTTCCCTCTCACCAACGCCCGTTTCGACCCAAACATTTGGGAAACAGGCTCTTTCGACGAGACGACTGGCACACTCATTACCGGACAATGGGGATTCGGTGGTTGGAAATATCCGTCGGGAATCAACCTGTCGGGCTACTCAACGCTGACCATTGAGCTGGGCGCGGTGCAGGAATGCTCGGCATCGTTCCGCCTGTTCGACTCAAACAACTATTGGTCGGACCCGGCGATGTACGACTTCGGCTCAAAAACTACTTTGACAATCGACCTTCAGAATATGAAAAACAAAAACGGACAGAAGGTTGACGCAGCGCACATCTACATTGCCGGCATTTGGACAAGCGGCGGCAAACCAGTGGTTATCAAGAGTTTGACTTTGGAATAAAAAACGAAACTGACAGAAAATCATCGCTATTCGGAAACAAAAACGGAGGATGAAACCATATTGGCGAAGCGGCCGAAAAGACGTCTTATTATCTTAATTGCAAATAGTTGATGTAATATCTTGCTAATTAAAAGTTTTTTGTTGTAAATTTGATTTTCGTTTTAAAATATGGATTCTATGATAAACGAATACATTAAAGAGCTGATTAGCAATAACTCACGGGTTATCATTCCTGATTTCGGCGCATTTATGATTCAAAATTCCGACAACGGAAAAATCATATCTTTCAACGATTTCCTGAAATTTAACGACGGAGTTCTTGTCAACAAGATTATCGTAAACGAGCACATCGACGCCACTCAAAGCAAGGAACAGATTAAAAAATATGTGAAAGAGATTGAGGCTGTGCTTAAAAACGGCGACAAGTTCCTTATAGACGGTGTCGGATATCTGTCGAAAAGCAGCAATGGCGACATCGTTTTTGAGCAAAGCGACGACACCACACCCGCCCCAAAGAAAGCCAAAACAGCAGCCAAAAAGACAACTGCAAAAACCGCGGCTCCGAAAACCGAAGTTGTTGCCGACACTCCTAAAGAGGAACCGGCCGCTCAAACTCCAGCTCCGGAAAAGAAAGACGACGACAGCAACGTAATTGAGGTTGAATCGTCGAAAATTGAGCCGGGATTTCAGACCACATTTACAAATGCAAACACAACAACTCTGGAGCCTATAACTCTTGAGCCGAAAAAAGAGATTAATGTAAATCAAACAAATAGTACTTATACACAATCTTTTACAACACAAAAAAACATGGAAATTAAGACTAAAAACAAGACACTCAATATCGTTTTGATTGTAGTGTCGGCACTTATCATTATAGGTGCAATTGTATGGGCAGTAATCAATTTTAACCTTATCGGCCGTTTCCGTCCTGCACAGCAGCCAGAGACTCCGGTAATTGTTGACACTTTGCCAGCTGTTGACACTGTCGCTGTTGATTCGGTTGAAGTTGAACCGGTTGCCGAGCCCGTAGTTGAAGAGCCGGCTGTTGACAATGCAAGCTACTTCTACATCATTGCAGGCAGCTTCCAAAATCCGGCTTATGCCGAGAGCTTCGAGCAGCAGATGAAAAACGCTGGTTTCGACGCTCGCACAGTTCGTAACGGCAGCTTCTATTGCGTTGGTCTGAAACGCTTTGCTACAGAGCGCGAAGCCTACAACGAGTTGAACGTTATGACAGCTGAAAACCCGAATCTTTGGGTATTGTTCAAGTAATAAAGCGAAACACTAATAAAAAACGCCAGCTCAATGAGTTGGCGTTTTTTTGTCGGTTTATCTCAAATCCACGTTACCATCTCTTTTTGTTCCCGTACAACATTGCGTAATGCTTGATGTTTGTTCCGGGGATAATGCCCGTTCCAATAATGCTAAACCCAAAATGCTCGTACATTACAACATCTTTTTCGATGTGAGTTTCAAGGAAAGCCTGACTGTTTGTCGAATCGCACATATCAAGGAACGGACTCATAAGCCGTGAGGCATAACCGCGCCCCTGCCACTGTGGGCGGGTTGCAAGATTGTTCAGATACCAGCATTTTTCGCCTACCAAACGCGCCTTCAGCTTTTGGGTGTAATTCTCGTAGCCATACATCCTCGGCAAACGGCTGACAAACCTCCAACCACCGCAGCTTAGATATTTAAATGTGCCAAAAGCCGTGTAGCCGGGCGGCATCCATACCGCAACAGCCTTGCATTCGGGCGAGTCGGCAACCGAAAACGAGTCGTTGAGCGAGCAAAGGAAATTGGTCCGCCACACATCAGCGAAACGAGGTGTCAGCACATATTTGTCCAACATCCAGTCGGTGAGCGGATAAGGGCGATAGGCCTGCGCACAACAATCGGCATAGCTGCGTGCATCGGCTTTTGTCAGAACGTAAAGCCCATCAAGATTAACCTTATATTTTTCAAAATTTATCACGCCCTAATTTAAAAAATTATTCTATCGCTTTTACATCCAAACCTTAGATTAATGCGAGAACAGCAGCTCACGGTATTTCGGCAGCGGCCAAATCTCGTTGTCCGAAATCATCTCCAAATGGTCGATGTGCTCGCGGATGCTTGACAGATAAGGCTTTACGGTGTCGGAATAGGCTTGTGCCTTTTCAAAGATGTCGGTAATGGCGTTGGCGTGCTTGCGGGCCTCGGTCATTTCGGTAACCATTGATTTTATGGCTGTTATGCGCTTCGAAATATCTTTGATGGTCTCCAATTGCAGTTCGGCCACCTCGTTGAAATCGGCGTCAGAGAGCACTTCTTTCAGGCCGCGAACGTTCTCAATCAGTTGGTTTTGATATTTGTAAACCGTTGGAATTATGTGATTTGTAGCCAAATCGCCCAGCACGCGCGACTCAATCTGAATCTTTTTGGTGTAGTTCTCGACGCGAATCTCGTGACGCGCCTCAATCTCGCGCTCGGTGAACACCTTGGCGCTTGTGCAAAGCTCGATGTTCTTCGGGTCGGCAAAGGCACGCAGAGCGGCAATGGCGCCCTTCGGGTTCGACAGACCGCGGCGCTCGGCCTCAACTTCCCACTCGTGGCTGTAGCCGTTGCCGTCGAAACGCACTGGTTTTGAGTAAACTATCAGCTCTTTCAGCTCTTGGAAGATGGCTTCGTCCTTCTTCACTCCGGCATCGATTTTGGCATCAACTTTCAGCTTGAACTTGCGCAGTTGCTCGGCCACAGCCAAGGTGATGAAGGTCATAGGGGCGGCACAGTTGGCGCTGGCTCCGGCCGAACGGAACTCGAAGCGGTTGCCAGTGAAGGCGAACGGCGACGTGCGGTTGCGGTCGGTATTATCGAGCAAGATTTCGGGGATGCGCCCAATGCCAAGTTTGATGTCGGTTTTCTCGTCGGGCGTCATCTTCTTGTCGCTCACACGTTGCTCTATATCGTCAAGAATACCAGACAGATAGCTTCCAAGGAACACCGACATTATCGACGGTGGTGCCTCGGTTGCGCCCAAGCGGTGCTCGTTGCCGGCGGTGGCGATGCTGGCACGCATCAGGTCGCCGTACTCGTAAACCGCACTGATGGTGCAAGCCAAAAAGACCAAAAACTGCATATTACTCTTGGGGTTCTTGCCCGGCGACAGCAGGTTGACGCCTGTGTTGGTGGCCATCGAGAAGTTGTTGTGCTTGCCTGAACCGCTGATGCCTTTGAATGGCTTTTCGTGGAACAAAACGTTGAAATTGTGGCGGCGGGCCACCTTCTTCATCAGGTCCATCAGCAACATATTATGGTCGACAGCCAAGTTGGCTTCCTCAAACACTGGTGCGCACTCGAACTGATTGGGTGCCACCTCGTTATGACGTGTCTTGACGGGGATTCCAAGTCTGTAAGCCTCTATCTCGAAGTCGCGCATAAAGGCGCTCACACGGCTCGGAATGGTGCCAAAATAGTGGTCGTCCAACTGTTGGTCTTTGGCCGAAGCGTGTCCCATAAGCGTGCGGCCAGTCAGCTGCAAGTCGGGCCGCGCAAGGAACAGCGCCGAATCGACCAAGAAATACTCTTGCTCCCAACCCAAAGTTGTCACCACTTTCGTAACGTCTTTATCGAAATATTGGCAGACGCCCACAGCCGCGTCGTTCAACATCGATGTGGCCTTCAGAAGCGGCGTTTTGAAGTCGAGCGCCTCGCCCGTGTACGATATAAAAATAGTTGGAATACAGAGAGTTCGTTCCAAGATAAAGGCCGGCGACGATGGGTCCCAAGCCGTATAGCCGCGGGCCTCGAAAGTGTTGCGCAATCCGCCGCTCGGGAAACTCGACGCATCAGGTTCCTGTTGTGCCAGCTTGCCGCCGTCGAAAGCCTCAAGACCGCCATCTCCCTCAAAATTAGGCTCAAAAAAGGCGTCGTGCTTCTCGGCCGTTGAGCCGGTGAGCGGATGGAACCAGTGGGTGTAGTGCGTTGCGCCCTTGCCCAAAGCCCACGCCTTCATTCCCGAAGCTACCTGGTCGGCAATGCGGCGCGGAATGCGCGTGCCGTTCTCGATTGAGTCGATGACGCACTCGTAAGCCTCACGCGACAGGAACTCCTTCATTTTGGTCTTGTCGAAAACATTTTCGGCGAAATACTCGGATGTTTTTTTGTCGGGCACATCAACCTTCACCGCCTGACGGTTCATCAGTTGCTCCAAAGCCTTGAATCGGATTGTTGACATTTCTGTGTTTTTTAAGATTACGGTACAAAGGTACATTAAAAATGGTACGTTGTAAGTGGATTACTTACATTTTTTTGAACAGCACCCCTAAATTTTAGGGGCACTTGCGCGAAAAGTGGCATTTTTTGTGTTGTGTATGTTCTTTTGAATATTTATTCTTAAATCATTTGAATTATACCACGGAAAGTTGGGTGCGGAAAGAGTAATCTTGGAAAAATTAATGCTGATTGCACAACAAAAAAAAGAGACTGCCAAAACTGACAATCTCTTTTGTTTTTGGTGCCCAGAACAAGACTCGAACTTGCACAGCCTAACGGCCACTACCCCCTCAAAGTAGCGTGTCTACCAATTTCACCATCTGGGCAGTAAATTAAGAACTTTGTGGTGCCTAAGACAGGACTCGAACCTGCACGTTATTGCTAACACTAGTCCCTGAAACTAGCGCGTCTACCAATTCCGCCACTTAGGCTTTCAAGCGGGTGCAAAAGTACATATTGTTTTAGATTCTCCAAATATTTTTTTCTGCCGCAAAAGCACTATTTTGAAGGCACAAGGGATAAGGTACAAGTGACAAGGTACAAGTTATAAGTTTAGAAGTTTAGAGTTTAGAGTTTAGAGTTTAGAGTTTAGAGTTTAGAGTTTAGAGTCAGTGTCAGTGTTAGTGTTTTCGTTTACGTTTATGTTTAAGTTAGTGTCAGCGTCAGTGTTTTCGTTTTAGTTTTAGTTTTAGTTTTCGTCATCGTTAGCGTTAGCGTCTGTCATCGTTTATTTCACACACACCGGCAGTGTCAGATAGAATGTTGACCCCACTCCTTCTTCTGATTTGAGGCGCATCGAGCCGCCAAGCATTGTGGCAAAAGCCTTTGATATTGTCAGGCCGATGCCGATGCCCGACGAGCTGCCCATTTCGGTTATCTGGTAGAAACGGTCGAACAGATGCTTCTGGGCGGCTTCTGGTATGCCTTCGCCATTGTCCTCCACAAAAAACTCTATATCGTTGTTAATCAGATTGTAACCAAACGACACATTGCCTTGTTCGGTGAATTTTATTGCGTTGTCAATCAGGTTCGACATTATCCTGACAAATTTGGCGCGGTCGGTGGCAATAGATAAGCCAGCGGTCTGCGGCTGGCAGTATATCAGGTTGATTTTCTTGGATTCGGCCTTCGCCTTGTATCGGCTGAACAGGCGCTCAAGCTCCATATCGATATTTATATTCTCGATGCTGACCGACACGCGGCTGGCGTCGAGGTCCGACATTGTGAGCATATCGGTGATGATGCGCAGAAGCTGGGTGCTGTTTTCGCTTATGATATCGGTGTACGTTTTGACGGTTGCCTGCGGCAGATTGCCGGCCGTGCTCAGCACATCGGAGAAGCCGACAATGGCGTTAAGCGGCGTGCGTATCTCGTGCGACAGCTTTTGCAGTAGCGTCTCCTTCAGCTTGTCCGACTCCTCGGCTTTGGCAAGCGCCTTTTTCAGTTTTATCTCGCTCTCTTTTTGCTCTGTTATGTCGATGGCCGTCCAAATCACCGACTGCGGCGTCATCAGCTTGCCCGACAGGTGTATCCACGCCGAATTACCCGAAAGTGAAATGGCTTCAAAATCAATCGAATAAGTCGCTCCTTGCGCCATATTTTTGTAGGCGTCGGCTTTGATGCGGACATAATCGTCGTGGTTTTTGAATATCACCGATATTGGTTTGTCGGCCAGATATTCGGCTGTGTAGCCCAGCATCTCGTGTTTGTTGGCCCATTTTATCTGATTGTCGGCATAGAGCGCCACCAGAGGCTCAAGCGCGGCAAGCATTGTCCGCTGCTGCTGCACAAGCTCGGCCAGTTGTTTCGAGACGGCTTTCTGCTCGGTGATGTCCTGCATTGTGCCGAAGAACGACTTGATGTTGAAATTCTCGTCGAAGATGAAGCTGCCCGAAACTGATATTGTGTGTATCTGTTTGTCGGTCTGACAGATAATGTCGCATTCGAAATTGTTGAACATCTTTGTCCGCAGCGATTTCCTTATCTGCGCCACTATCACATCCTTGTAGCCGTCTGCCAAAACAAACTCCAACTCGTTGATTTTCTGCGATATTTTGTAAGGCAGGCCGAATATCTCGTATGTGCGCTCGTCGCCGTAGAAATCGTGGCTCTCGATGTCAATCTCCCAAAGGCCGAGCATCGAGTTGACGCCCGACATATACTGTTTGCGCTGGTTCTTGATGTTGCGCAGCTTCTCTTCTTGCAGCGTGATATCGACTCCCGTGGCGTACAGCATTCCGTCCAAAACGTACGACGACCAACTGAGCCACCGCGTGCTGCCGTCTTTGTGTATGGCTTTGTTTTTGAAGGGGAAATTGACGCCTTCGGTCTTGTATATTTCCTTGAGCTGATTCTCGCCACGCTCCACATCGTCGGCGTGCACAAGCTTCATAATATGTTGTCCGACAAGCTCTTCAGGTTGATAACCGAAGATTTTGAAGCACGTCGGGTTTATCTTCACAATGCGGCAGTCGGAGTCCAAAACAAGCATCAAATCGTTGCTGTTGTTGAAAAACAAATCAAATGCCCTGTTTGTGTCGAAGCTCATATCCATATAATTAGAGGTGCGCGCTCATTTTCAACTTCAAACTTTAAAGATAATAACAAATTGAATAGTGATGTCGGCAAAAATGATGTTTTAAAAATATTGTTTCGGCAGAAAATGTTGCGTATTTAATTTATCTATTTACCTTTGCACCAACAAAAATGAAACGGAAATGTTACAGAAACACCATCATCACCATTGCTGCGAATCAATCTAAAGGCATTGAGGGTGATACTATGTGAATATACAGAAGGCTCGCGTCAATGCGGGCCTTTCTTTTTA
>JAFZKK010000121.1 GCA_017551905.1 Salinivirgaceae bacterium | reverse complement strand
AAATATCTCATTTTCATCTTCACACTTAAACATATTGAACAAACCTCACACCTATCTCACTCCCCCCCAAAAAACATATATATGTGCCTCAACTTCGACAGTTTAGAATCTTATCCTTTCTGTCTGATGCTGTACCCATGTTAGTGAAGTTGTAGACAAACATCACGCAAATAAACTTACCAACACAATATTCTTATCATAGTACCAAAAGGCTACGTTTATGTTCCAAATGGCTATGTTTACGAGCGACAATTATCTCCTCACCGCTTTTTCAATATATTTGCGCAACTGAAAACATCAGCAAACAATGCCACAGACGCATAGACAGAACATAATATATCAAGCATTTAGGTGTTACCTGCGTTTCTTTCACGACCGCGTTTTCTACAAGCGGGTTTACCGAATCGGGGTTGAGAATATGCCCGCCGAAGGCAAGCCTCTGCTTGTGACATCGAACCATCAGAACTGCCTCAACGACCCGCTGGGACTGATTTTCACCTTCCGCGACCGTAAGCCGCACATTCTGGCCCGTGCCGACGTTATTGAGCACAACTGGCTGACACGCAAGTTCTTGCGCAGCGTTGGACTGCTGCCGACATTCCGCCTCAACTTCGACGGCGAAGAGTCGTTGAGCCGCAACGAGAGCACGTTTGCCGAATCGGAAAACTCGCTCATCGACGGAAACACCATAATAATGTTCCCCGAAGGCGTGCATCAAGACAAGCGCTGGCTGGGACAGTTCTCGTCGGGCTACACAAAAATGGCTTTCGAAGCCGCGCAGTTGGACGATTTCAAGACCGAAGTGTTCATTCAGCCCGCCTGCAACCACTACTCCAACTATTTCGGCATTCAAAACGAAATGATTCTGAAGTTCGGGCAACCTGTGTCGATTGCGCCGTTCTACGAACTTTACAAGACCAAACCGCGGACGGCTCAAAGGCAAGCCAACGAGTTGGTTTACAACCAAATCAGAGATTTAATGCTCAACATCACCGATTTGGACAACTACGAAGCCATCGATTTCATCCGCGGCTTCTACGGAAGGCGTTTTGCCGCCGACAACGGCCTAAATCCCAATCACTTCCCCGATATGCTGAAAGCCGACAAAATGCTTTTTGCAAAACTCGACGAGCGGAAAACCGAACAGTCCGAAGCGGTTGCCGAAATATACGCCAATGCATTGGAATACAAAAAGTTGCTGACCGAAAGCCGCATCACCGACCTTGAAGTCGGCCGCAACGCCACATCGGGGCAGACAGCGGCCAACTTGTTCTCGCTGATTGTGCTTGCGCCGTTCTGGATTATCAGCCTCTGGCCTGCTCTGTTCATCTACTGTGCGCCACTGCCAATCACCAAACGCCTGAAAGACAAAATGTTCGAAGGAACCATACGTTACACAATGTCGGTTCTGCTGACCATTCCGCTGTTCTACGGGCTGTCGTTCGCGCTTGTGGCCATCTACGCAAATGTCTTGTTTGCAATAATATACATCGCTATGCTGCCGTTCATCGGCATTTTTGCGTGGAACTACTGGCAATTCCTGAAACGCACCTGCCGAATGGTCCGTTTTCGCCGCCTTTCGGCTGATAAACGGCAATCGCTCAATGGTTTGCGGAAATCGACTGTTGAAAAATTGGATAATTTATTAGGCACTAGGGATTAGGCACTAGGCTCTAGAAAAAAGGCATAAGGCATAAGCTCATCGCTCACAGCTAAAATATATTGAAAATGAAAAAGATAGGATTAGTAGGCGGCACTGGCCCCGAATCGACACTAATGTACTACAAGGAACTGAACCATCGCATCGACAGGCTGACGGGCGGAAAGGCAATGCCCGACATCGCCATCGAGAGTGTGAATTTTCGCCGTATGTGGGGCTATGTTTCTGACAATGAGTTGGATTTACTGACCGATTATTTTGTTGAGAAAATCGATTGTCTGGAATGGTCGGGCGCCGAAGTGGTGTCGCTCACCTGCGCAACTGGACATATTGTGATTGACCGTATCAAACAGAAAACCAACGTTCCGCTGGTGTCGATTCCTGAAGCGGTCTGCGAGAAAGCCGCAGCATTGGGCATCAAAAAAGTGGGGCTGCTCGGCACCATTTTCACAATGGAACAGGACTTTATGAAACAGCCTTTCATCAATGCTGGCATCGGCGTTTTCATTCCCGAACCCGCTGACCGTCAACTGATTGCAAAAAGAATACTCGAAGAACTCGAGCGCGGAATTGTGAAGGAACAGACGCTTAAGGAATTTCAAGACATCATCGGCAAAATGAAGGCGCAAAACGGCATCGAAGCCGTGATTCTGGGCTGCACTGAACTGCCGCTGCTACTGAACTCCGAAAACTGCCCCGTGACCTGCCTCAACAGTGTGGATATTCACATTGAGAAACTGATTGGGCTTGCAATGGGGTGAAAAGGTGTAAAGTGTAAGGTGTAAAGAGTAAAGTTTATAGTATTAGGGGACTACTACAAAAAACTATCGCCGAATTCGTTTGCTATCAAAGAATAATCAGTTACTTTTGCAATAAACCGACGTGGCTAGGGCGTTTCGGACGTTATGGTTAGGGGTCATCTTGGCATCTATCCCACGCAACGGTTTATTAAAGCATAAGGTAACCACTACACCTAACACCCAATACCTATCTCACAAAAATCGTCCTACCAACACGAAGCACGGTTGTCGGCTTGATACCGTTGAGTTTGCACAACATACTGACAGTAGTGCCGTTCTTGTGGGCAATGCCGCTCAAAGTGTCCCCCGACTTGATTTTGTAGGTTTTGTGCTGCGACTCGGCAAGCGACTGCTCATCAGTCAAGCCGTAGTGCGAGTAGATGCTGAAATAGTGCTTTTTGATAGTGTAGAGCGTATCGCGCAAAGCGCCTGTATGAAAATCGACAAGTCGCTCTGGGTCAAATGATTGGCCGTGGTAGCGAATCTCAAAATGCAGATGCGAGCCCGTGCTGCGGCCCGTGTTGCCGCCCTTGCCGATAATCTCGCCCGCTTTCACAATCTCTCCCACCTGCACATTCCGTGCCGACAAGTGCGCGTAGTATGTTTCAAGTCCGTTGGCGTGGCGCAGAACAATCAGGTTTCCATATCCGCCCGTGCGCTTCGAATATTCCGACACACGCACCTTGCCGTCGAAAGCGGCGCGCACAGGGTCGCCAACCTCAAGTTTGATGTCGGTGCCGTTGTGGTTGCGGCCTTTGCGGAAACTGTATCGCGATGTGATGCGGCCTGTGATTGGTGCACAGAAAGAATGTGTTGAATCGACAAGCATCAGGTCAATCTCGTCGGGTAACTCGCTCAAAGGCACTTCTTTATACGAATGGATATTGTTGTTCCAAAAGAGCGTGTCCATATCGTTGTCATCGATTACAGGGCGGCCCATATCGATGTAATCCCACGTCTTGTTGTTGTAGAGCACAATCTTGACGAACTTGTCGTCGGTGTCAACCGTGTCGATGGCCTCGGGCAGAAAATCGGGAATGGTCTGCTCATCAGAGCCAATGCCCTGCTCTTCATCGGTCACTTGAGCCTCATCATCGCTCACCTGCGCCATTGCGACAGTTATCGCCGACAGGCAAGCAATTGTAAATAGCAACTTTTTCAAAATCATATCGTTTTTCGATTGCGGCAAATATCCAAAAATGCGGACATCGGCAAACTGCGCCGCAGAAATAGAAATTAACCGGGTTGCTAACAACGAAAGCCTTCCAACTTCCGCGATTTTGGAATATTTTTGCGGTATGAATAGTTTGGAATCAAAGGTTGTAACCGCCACGAAATGGTCAGCGCTGACAGAAATCGCCTCAAAGCTGATTTCGCCGATAGCGGGAATGATTCTGGCCCGCCTGCTCACCCCAGAAGCGTACGGCGCTGTGGCCACCACGACTATCATAATCTCATTTGCGGAAATGCTTACAGACGCAGGATTCCAACGATATTTGATTCAACACGACTTTGACAATGACGAAGACAAATATAAATGCGCCGACACTGCTTTTTGGATTAATCTGACATTAAGCCTTGTCGCTTGGCTACTGATTGTCGTATTCAGACATCCGTTAGCCCGATTTGTTGGCAGTCCCGAATTGGGCAACGCCATTGCCATTGCTTGCTCAATAATTCCAATCACCGCTTTTTCAAGCATTCAAGCCGGATTCTTCAAACGTGACCTCAACTTCAAGCCACTTTTCAAAGCCAGAATGATAGTAATTGCCATTCCATTTCTTGTAACCATACCATTAGCTCTATGGTTGCGCAACTATTGGGCGCTTATAGCTGGCTCCATCACACATAGTATAATCTACGCCATTGCCCTCACAATCAACTCGAAATGGAAACCTTCTCTACTGTTCAGTTATCACAAAACAAAAGAAATGGCTTCGTTTTGGGCTTGGACAACAACTGGCAAAATAATAACATACTCAACAAGTTACATCGATTTATTCTTGATTAGTAACATTTTCAACCAGCATCTTCTTGGAATCTATCGCACAGCGACACAAACAACAACACACATATTAGCACTAATCTCTGCCATCATCACCCCAATTTTATTGCCAACATATTCAAAAGTCCAAAACGACCACGAAAAATTGAGAAACATGATATTAAAAATGCAGAAATTTTTAAATCTTTTCTACTGGTATAACGGCAGATAGCACTACCTATCATTTGTAAATCTTGTCTATTATCGGGAAGTGCATTTAGGTACTTATCTTCAAATCTGCTTATTTT
>JAFZKK010000120.1 GCA_017551905.1 Salinivirgaceae bacterium | reverse complement strand
GGGCAGCACAAAGCAGTTGAGCAGATTGTTGCGGTGAATGTCGGCAAAACTCGACGAGATGACCACGCGGATACCGTAGCCGGCAATGGCCCACGCGGCGTGCTCACGGCTCGAACCCGAGCCCCAGTTCTGTCCGCCAACAACAATCTCGTGGCAGCCTTCGTGCGGCGCTTCCGAGAATTCGGGCTTGTTCATTACAAAATCGGCCACAGGCTTGCCTTGTGCGTCGTAGCGAAGGTCGTGCATAAAGGCGTCGCCGAAGAATTTCGGGTCGCGCGTAGTGCTTGCCAGGTATCGGGCCGGAATAATAAGGTCGGTATTGCAGTTGTCGATGGCAACCGGAATACACGTTGATTTGATTATGTTAAATTTTTTCTTTGCCATAGTAGTCCATTCTTATAATACTCATAATCAGATGCTTCGCGGGTCTGTGATAACACCGGTGATGGCGCTTGCGGCGACAACGAGCGGCGATGCCAGCACCGTGCGCGCCCCCGGACCCTGACGGCCCACAAAGTTGCGGTTCGATGTCGAAATGGCCAGTTTTCCAGCCGGCACCTTATCGGGGTTCATTGCCAGGCACGACGAGCACGACGGCAGACGCAACTCAAAGCCGGCGGCCTCAAGAATCTTGTCGATGCCCTCGTCGATAATTTGCTGACGCACAAGCCACGAGCCCGGAACAAGCCACGCCACAACGTTCGGTGATTTCTTTTTGCCCTTCACTACCGACGCAAATGCGCGGAAATCCTCGATGCGGCCGTTGGTGCAGGCGCCTAAGAAGCAGTAATCGACAGGCGTGCCCTCGAGTTTCTGACCCGGCTTGAACTGCATATAATCAAGTTGCACAGCCAGTTGCGCGCGCTCAGCGTCTGACAGGCCGTCTATTGTCGGCACCGTCTCGTCGATGGCGATTCCGGCGCCAGGGTTGGTTCCGTAGGTGATGCGCGGCTTGATGTCCTCGGCGCGGTAGGTTATCTCTTTGTCGAACACTGCGTCGTCGTCCGATTTCAGCGTGCGCCAGAAGGCCACAGCCTTGTCCCACTCGGCACCCTTGGGCGCATACTCGCGGCCTTTCAGGTAGGCGAAGGTTGTCTCGTCGGGTGCGATGATTCCGGCACGCGAGCCCATTTCAATCGACAGGTTCGACAGCGTCAGGCGGCCTTCCATTGACAGGTTGCGTATGGTTGAACCGGCATATTCGACAGCGAAGCCCGTGGCGCCCGATGTGGTCATTTTGGCCATAATGTAAAGTGCTATATCCTTGGCTACCACGCCTTTATGCAGTTCGCCTTCGATGTTGATACGCATTGTTTTCGGCTTGCCTTGCAGGATGCATTGGCTTGCCAGAACTTCGGCCACCTCGCTCGTGCCGATGCCCATTGCAAGTGCGCCCACGGCACCGTGAGTCGATGTGTGCGAGTCGCCGCAGACGATGGTCATTCCCGGCAGCGACAGACCTTTTTCGGGGCCCACCACGTGGATGATGCCGTTGTCTTTCGTGCCCATTGCAAAGTGCTTGATACCGAACTCGGCGCAGTTACGAGCCAGAGTTTCAACCTGTTTGCGGCCGATGGGGTCGTTAATCACCTCTTGTTGGTCCGACGGTGTGTTGTGGTCAGGCATAGCCACCACCTTGTCGGGACGGAAAACCTTGATGCCCTTGTCGCGCAAGGTGTCGAAAGCCTGCGGCGATGTCACCTCGTGAGCATACAGACGGTCGATGTAAAGTTGGGTTGGCCCGTCAGGAATCACCTGAACAACGTGCGAGTCCCAAATCTTGTCAAATAATGTCTTTCCCAATGCTTTAATTTTTAAATGATTATACAATAGATTCAATATGTTTTCGCAAACCGCAAACTTACAATTGTAAGTTGAAAGTTGAAAATAAGTTTTTATATATGTTGGAAGCCAAAAGTCCAAAATAATATCGCTACAATAATCTATAACACAATGATTTAAACAATTTCGCTTATTGCATTAAGCGAAATCAACACAAAATCGCTTATCGTAATAAGCGAAATATATTAATGCCGATATAATTTACTGTAATATAGAGCATTACATATAATCGCTTATTATATTAAGCGAAATATGCACAAAATCGCTTATTAAAATAAGCGATATGCAATTTTATCCGTATAAAAGATTACAAACCAACATTTTAAACAAAACCGCTTAATTAAATAAGCGAAATTACTCAAAAATCGCTTATTGTATTAAACGTTTTAGTATATTTGCAACGTAAAAAGAATAAAAACAGAACGTTATGGAATCGCTATTCAAACGGCACCAAATACTGATTTCGCAAGTTTCGACAAAAATTGTCCGAAATATGCAGAACAGCATTAAGTGGGACAAGCAACTTGTTGCCATTAAAGGGTCACGGGGTGTCGGGAAGACAACGCTAATCCGCCAATACATTAAAAACCGATACGGCGAAATGCCGGGCGAAGCGCTCTACTGCACAATGGACAGCCTTTATTTTTCGAGCCACACACTGCTCGAACTTGCCGAAAAGTTCCACCAGATGGGCGGTAAGCACCTTTTTTTGGACGAAGTGCACAAATATCCTACTTGGAGCCGCGAGATTAAGGAGATTTACGACCTGTATCCCGACTTGAAAATAGTGTTCAGCGGCTCGTCGATGTTGCAGATTCTGAACGCCGACGCCGACCTGTCGCGCAGGGCGCTGTCGTACACAATGGCGGGCCTTTCGTTCCGCGAGTTTCTGCACTTTTACAAGGGCATTGAACTACCTGTCTACACTCTTGAACAAGTTCTGACCGATGCTGACAATATCTGCAAGAAAGTCTGCGAGTTATGCCGTCCTGTAAAGATGTTCGAAGAATATTTGCGGGTGGGCTACTACCCTTTCTACGACAACGACGAAGACGAGTACTACAGCCGTATCGAGAATGTGGTGTCGTTCATAATCGACCAGGAGATGCCCGAATTTTGCGGCATTGACGTGGCGTACACGCGCAAACTGAAGACAATGCTTATCTATCTGGCTGAAAATATGCCTTTTGAAGTCAACATAGCAAAATTGGCCGGCTACCTTGGGCTCAACAAAAACACCGTTTTGAGTTACTTGGCAAGCCTGAACCGCGCCGAACTGATTATGCTGCTTTATTCTGATAATCTGTCTGTTACAAAGATGCAGAAGCCTGACAAGATTTACATTCAGAATCCGAACGTAATGTATGCGCTTGGGCAAAGCAACAGCATTGGCACAATCAGAGAGTGTTTTGTGGCGAACCAACTGTCTGTGAAACACGAAGTTGAGTACGGCAAGAAAACCGGCGATTTCAAAGTTGACGGCAAGTACATTTTCGAAGTAGGCGGTGAGCGCAAAACGTTCGACCAAATTGCAAACATTCCCAACTCGTTCATTTTGGCCGACTCAATGGAAATGCCTATCGGCCACAAACTGCCTATATGGGTTGTGGGGCTGCTTTATTAGTCTGAATCACATTATTTTAGAGAGAAGGGCTGTCGCCCTTCTTTTTTTTGTGCAATGTCACTCCGCCAAATGTTTCCCAACCGTGTCACCGTCGCGATATTGTTGGGTGATGAAGTTGTTGTCGTACTCAAGGAAGTTGATGATGTCGTCGGCAATGCCTACGGGGTGAACGTGCGGAATGAGCGTGGTGCGGAACTGGTATCCGATGCCCGAATGTTGGATTATCTTTATCGACCGCCAAATGTTTGGCATTAAAACGGTTGCGTCTTTGCCAATGACTTTTGAGTAACTTTCGGCGTCGGGGTTCGATTTGATGTCCATTGCAATGAAATCCAACAATTTAGCCGCCAAAAGTGCTTCGAGCATATCGGGGTTGGTGCCGTTCGAGTCGAGTTTCACGCAGTAGCCCATTTGCTTGACTTTCTTGATAAATTCGGGCAAATCGCCGTGGATTGTGGGCTCGCCGCCTGTAATCACCACGCCTTCGAGCCAATTGCGGCGGCTTTCGAGATAACTGATAACTTCCTGTTCGTCAATCAGTTGGTTTTGGCCAAACAATTCGGGCAGCACCAACGACGGATTGTGACAGTAGCCGCAACGGAAATTGCACCCTTGCGTGAAAATCACACACGCCATTTTGTCGGGATAGTCGATGAAACTTTGCTTTACAAGTCCTGCTATCTTCATTGTTTGGTGCTTATTGTTGTCTTTATCACAGTTTTTTGTTGTCAATAGACCTGACTGCTATCAAAGCAAATACAGAAAAACGACAAAACAACCTTTTTACACATATTTAATCTTTAACATACCTTATACTACCGTAATCGTTCCATGAGTATCCTCTGGCAATTCCGCCATAATCCTTTGATATAATATAACAGATTGTACTCTTAAATCTAAAAAGTGCGTATTTGCCTTGCCCAAAGTGATTTTTATCCTTATTCCCTTTTGGAACAGCATTAAAAACACCTTGATATGTCTCTGTCAAATTGCCATCGCTGTCAGTCCATCCGTAAGAAGAAAACAATTCTTGCACTGCGCCACTAGTTGTAAAAAAATGATTCATGTCGGTATCTGTCACTTCTAATTTTGAGCAAACACCATCATGCACATTAGATAATAATCGTAACGTATCACTATTTATGTTTATTCCAAAATATGTCATTAAATCCT
>JAFZKK010000119.1 GCA_017551905.1 Salinivirgaceae bacterium | reverse complement strand
TTCTTTCCAACGTTTTGCTTGAATATAAATAACATCCAACCCCAATTTATCTTCTTTGATAATTCCGTCAATTCCTTCATCGCCAGTTTTGCCAACGGCTTTTCCTGCATCTTTTACCGAACCGCCATAGCCCATTTTCACAAGCAACGTAACGACTAATTTTTCAAAAAATGCGGGTGACACATTTCGTATTTTATCAAGCAATTCTTCGGCAAGTGATTTTTGAAAGTCCTGATATGCAGATTCTATTAACTCTTCAGGCGTTTGCGTTGCATAATCTGTTGGTATTATTTCTTCTTCGGTTTCTTTTTGAGAATTTGCTCTACCGTGGAAATTCACGAACTCCTCAAATTTATTGAGCATTTTTACGTCAATTCCTGTCGGATTCTCTTTAAGAACCAATCTTCCTCGTTCTGTAATTTTAATTATTCCCTTACCAACATTCTCAACCAAACAAGCCTTTTTCAAATATGTTTTTGCCCAACCAACACGATTATAAAAAAGACTTTGAGAACCACTTGGAATTTGCACGCTCAATTCTTCTTCGGTAAGCGCGAAATCCTTTGCGAGCAACTCTGTTAAATCTCTCATTTTATGCTCTGCCCCATCAGATATTTTTTTCAAAAGGGGAAGCATTAATGTTTGATAATCAGGAATTTCTTTCATTTTTAAAACACTTATGCCTTATGACATTTGCCTTATGCCTCAAAATCATCTCTCAATCGTCGCTGTGCGGTCGGGGCCGACAGAAACGATTTTCACAGGCACACCTGTCTCATTTTCAATGAATTTGATATAGTCGGCAAACTCGCGCGGGAACTGGCTCTCGCTGGTGATTTTGGTCAAATCAGACTTCCAACCTTTGAACTCTTTGTAAACTGGCTCAATCTTCACGCTGTCGATATCGAACGGGAAATCGGTAGTCACTTGACCATCAATCTTATAGGCGGTGCAGATTTTGATTGTGTCGAAATCGTCGAGCACGTCGCTCTTCATCATAATCAACTGCGTAACGCCGTTAATCATAATGCTGTAGCGAAGCGCAACAAGGTCGAGCCAACCACAGCGGCGTTTGCGACCCGTAACGGCGCCGTACTCGTGGCCGAGTTGGCAGATTGTTTCGCCCACATTATCAAACAGTTCGGTCGGGAACGGCCCTGCGCCAACACGTGTGCAGTAGGCTTTGAAAATGCCATAGACGTTGCCAATCTTGTTGGGGCCAATGCCCAAACCTGTGCAAGCGCCCGCACATATTGTGTTTGAAGAAGTTACGAACGGATACGAGCCGAAATCGATATCGAGCATTGTGCCCTGCGCACCTTCGGCCAAAACCGATTTGCCGTCGGCAAGTAATTTATTTACAACGTGTTCGCTATCCACAAAGGTGAATTTCTTCAGATACTCGATTCCTGCGAACCAATCGGCCTCAAGCGACTTCAAATCGTACTCGAAATTGAGCGATTTGAGAATCTGTTCGTGACGGGCTACTGCGGCAGCGTATTTCTCTTTGAAATTCAGCAAAATATCGCCCACACGCACACCGTTACGGCTCACTTTGTCGGTGTAGGTTGGACCGATTCCCTTGCCTGTGGTGCCCACTTTGTTCTTGCCTTTGGCGGCCTCGTAGGCGGCGTCGAGCAAGCGGTGGGTTGGCAGTATCAGGTGCGCCTTTTTCGATATGTAAAGGCGTTTGGTAAGGTCGTGTCCCGACTGCGCAAGTGCCTCAGCCTCAGCCTTGAACAGCGCAGGGTCGAGCACCACGCCGTTGCCAATGATATTCACTTTGTCGCCCTGGAAAATTCCCGACGGAATCGACCTCAAAACATATTTTTCGCCGTTAAATTCAAGGGTGTGCCCCGCGTTCGGGCCGCCTTGAAAACGAGTTACCACGTCGTATTTCGGGGTGAGCACGTCAACAACCTTGCCTTTACCCTCGTCGCCCCATTGCAATCCTAACAATACGTCAACTTTCATCTGTCTGTAATTTTGCGGCATACACTGCCGATTTTTCTAATAAATTGTTATTAAACACTTTGCGGTTTTTAGGCCGCCAAAAAAGCGTTCGAAGGTAATAAAAAAGTTGATTGGTTGAGAAAATGCACTAATTCAAATAATTTGTATTTTCGCACTCGAAACAATCGGCAGTACTTTTACTGATTGTTCTGATTTATAGTAATTTAGTTGTTTAATTAAAATTAAAGTTATGAAAGTAAAAGGTTTACTGGTGGCAGCTGTGGCTGCAATGATGTGCTTTGGCGCACAAAATGCTTCTGCAATTGAGGCTCCTAACCATGAGGGTGATTTCAATTTGAACGCTCACGTTGGTTTTTTCCCTGGTATCGGTGCTAACATATCAGGTGACTATGTTCTTGTAAATTCATGGTGGAAAGGACATTTTACCGTTGGTGGTTTTATTGGTTTTAATAGAGACAAAGACGAATTCCATAATTTTGGATATGATTATGAACAAGTTTTCTCAAACTTTTCAATCATGGCACGTTCGACTTATGGATTGAATATTACAGATAAGTTTGAAGTTCACGCTGGTGCAGCAACTGGTCCTTGCTTCCGTTCTTGGAAATATGAATGGCATGACAACACAAGCCAGTACGATGATGATAAGGAAACAGTTTTAGACTGGGCTGGTATTGCAGGTTGCCGCTATTTCTTGTCAGACAATTTTGCTCTTTCGGCAGAAATCAATTATTCTGCATATATGAGCTATATTAATCTTGGTATGTCGTTCAAATTCTAATAGACACACATATTAATAATAAGAAAGCCGCCTTCCGGGAGGAAGGCGGCTTTCTTGTTTTATGCTTTTCTGGTTAAATCTCGTTATGCACTTCGCGGCCTTCGATATAAATTCCGCTCAATGGGCGCGCGGGGCACAGATGCTCACATTTGCCGCAGCCGATGCAACGCTCTGTGTTCACAACCGGCATTTTAAGCGATGCGTCGGGAAGACTGTCGCTCGACACAAGCTGAATGGCGCCTGTGGGGCAACTGCGGTAGCAAAGGTCGCAGCGGACGCCCTCTGAGCTGACTAAGCAATTGTCTTTCTGCCAAACAGCGTAACCAATTGAGATAGAAGATTTTTCGGCTGTTGTTATTGGCCGTATGGCATCGGTTGGGCAGACGCTTGCGCAACGGACGCACTCGGGGCGGCAATATCCGCGTTCAAACGACATCTCGGGTTGCATAAGGTGCTCAATATCAGACGACGGGCGCAAAACCTGATTCGGACATTCGGCCACGCAAAGCTGGCAGGCTGTGCAGTGGTCGGTGAAGTGTTTCACGCTGAGCGAGCCGGCCGGCTTGGGCGACACTTTGCGCTCGGGGCGTTGCTTGTCGGCAATGGCTGCCAGTCCGCCGTCAACCTTTTGTTCCTGCGCCTTAACGGCTGTGGCGGTCAAAAACAATGCGCTGATTGACAGAAATTTGCGCTTCGATTTATCAACACCTTCGGCATCGCTTTGCGCCACGCTGCGCAGCTTGTAACTGATGGCGCCACGGTTGCAACGGTCGATGCAGTCGAAACAGGCCACACAACGGCTGTAGTCGATTTCGTGCTCCTTTGAGTTGATGCATGAAGCCTTGCAATTACGACCGCACAAGCCGCAAGAGTTGCATTTTTCGGTGTCGATAACCGGCTTGAAAAGTGAGTATTTGGCAAAGAATCCGAGAATTGTCCCGACGGGGCAGACGGTGTTGCACCAAGTGCGTCCGCCACGCCAGGCCAGAACGGCTATCAGCACGAATGTTATGGCGGCTATCGCAAAGGTTGTCAGGCTTTTAATCCAAACATCGACTGAATAGAAAGCGTAGCTGCCAGCGCGCTCGGCAATGTAAGCCAAAATGTTGTTACCAAACTGATAGACAGGCGCAAAGAGGTTGGTGGCAATGCGTCCGTAGGTGCTGTAAGGAGCAACCAAGTGAGCAATGAAGCTCACACCCGGCGCGAGCAATGTTACCAAAAAGACGCCCAACACGCTGTAACGCAGCCATTTAATGGCTGGCGAATACGTGTAGCGGTTCTTCTTCGTTTTCTTGCCGAAAAAGGCTATCACATCCTGCATCACGCCAAGCGGACAGATGACGGAGCAATAGACGCGCCCGAAAAGGAACGTGAGCACCAGCAAAGCCACCACCACGCCCACGTTGAGCGCAAGCAATGCCGGTATAAACTGTATGTCGGCCATCCAGCCGAAATATTTGTGGATGGTTCCCGTGAAATCGAGGAACAAAAGCGTTATCAGTGTGTAGAACACAACTGCCAGAGCAATGCGGACGCGGCGTAACATATTGTTGTTTAATGATTAATGATTAATGATTAATCGATTCGCCATCACACTTCGTAATCCAGACAGACACGCAGCTTGGTGTTGGGGCGAACAGCGCCGTCGGCAACGGCCACGTGTGCCGGATGTACGGCGTAAGCCTTCAGTGCGTCGAAGCTCTCGAGCGTGGAGTCGAGCATAACATCGGCATTCGATGTCGGCAATCCGTTGATATTCACCTTGATATCGATAAGGCCAGGAACTTTTCCGGCAAGTCCTTCAAGACCGGCTTTTATCTGTTGTTTCGCATTTTGCTTTTCGGCTTCAGAAAGCTCGTCTTTCAGCTGCCAGAGGATAACGTGTTTTACCATTGTGTGTAAATATTAGATTTTCAATCGTTTAATTCGAATTGTGTTTAAGAATTCAACTTTGCAAAATAGTGTAAAAAAATGAAAAACAGCATCGTCGGGCATTTTTCATTTTCCAAAATCAAATTTTTCGAAAAAAAGTGTCGGAAAATAGAGAGCAAGAGTATATTTGTAGGTTGAAAAATATCAATGATGAATCCTGCAGAGATTAAAAAGAAGGTGGAATTGCTTGAACAGCAATTGTACACGGCGACATTGGAGACTTATCCGCGCATCGCACGCGAATATTCGTTTTGGGCTGAGAAACTGAACGAGATTGAGAAACCGGTGACAAAGAAGAAGTTGTCGGGCGGTGATGATGACGACGATGACGTTGAAGACGATGGCGAGGAGCTGAACTCGCAAGACGATGATTTGGACGGCGACGAGGCCAACGATGGCGACGATGATTTGATGTAGCCGTTTAAGCCAATTTTAACAATTCAAAGTCAAAACATCAGGTGATGTTCAATTTGAAGTAGGGTTATTATACGTCAATATACTGATAAAACGCTGATAATTAATCTATAACTGAAAACTTTTTTGCTTCAAGGCAATTGAATGCAAAAAAGTTTTTTTGTTGATAAGGTGTTGGCGAAGCGAAATTTCAAGGTTGATTTTTTGCTAATTTGCAATTCGAAACAAATTGTTATTCTGTTTATGAACATGCTGAAAATGAGGAATGTAGCAAATGTTTTGCTTTTGACAGCATTTTGCTTCCTTACACAATCCGCCACCGCTCAACTCAAACTCGACACTCTTGGTTGGAAATCGCCTCTGCGAATACCATTGTATCTGTCGGGCAATTTCGCCGAGCTAAGGAGCGGCCATTTCCATGCCGGCCTCGATTTGAAAACTCAAGGCAAGGAAGGCTATCGGGTTTACGCTGTCAAAGACGGCTACATTTCGCGTATCAAGGTGTCGCCAACCGGCTACGGCCATGCGCTTTACGTCATTCATCCCGATGGTTACACATCGGTTTACGGCCACTTGCGCGAGTATAACATTCAGATTGGCAGGTATGTACGCGCGGCGCAGTATAAACAGAAGAGTTTTTCGGTCGATTTGTTCCTGAAGCCCGACGAGATGCCTGTCCGTGTGGGCGAGGTGCTTGGATTGTCGGGCAATACCGGCTCGTCGGGCGGTCCGCACTTGCATTTTGAGATTCGCGACACGCGCGACGCTTGTCCGCTCAACGGTTTGTTTCTTGGGTATGATATTAAGGATGACATAGCTCCGAAGATGACTCAGTTTTCGGTGTTTCCGGGCAATTCTACTTCACAAGTTAATGGTCAATACTCGCGAGCAACAGTCAATATTCAGAAGCACGGGAAAATTCATAAACCTATTGGCATCGATACTATCCAAGTGTCTGGAACAGTGGGACTTGGTATCAAATGTGATGACTATCTGAATGGTTCGAACAATCGCTGCGGAGTGTATAAATTCGATGTTTGGGACGGCAATCAGATTGTGCTCACAATGCGCGTCGATGGAGTGCCTTTCGGACAGACAAAGTATGTGAGTAGCATCGCCGATTATGAGGCTCTAATCAACAGTAATACAGTGGCTTATAGGTTGTTTGTTGAGAATAACAACCGCATCGCGCTTTATTCGAATCTGAAAAATCGTGGTTATATAACGGTGCCGGTGGGTGTGGTGAAAAAGGTGAAAATCGATGCGTACGATGTTTACGGAAACAAATCGACTTTCGAGACTTATCTGCAAGGCGTTCAGGAAAATAAGGATGCGCAGAAGCCGGATGGAGAGTTGCTTTCGTGGCAAGACGCGCATAAGTTTGATACCGCTGGAATTTCTATTGATTTTGGTAAAAACACCTTTTTCGATTCAGTCTATTTTGATTTCAAAGTTGACACGAATATTGTAACAGGTTCATATTCACCGACATACAAAGTTGGCGACCTTGCTATACCATTGGTTAAGTCTTATAATTTGAAAATCAAATGTTTAGGCGATAATGTTCCGACATCGAAATTGTTGATTGTGGCGGTGAACGGCAATCGCGTGTCAAGCATGGGTGGAAAGTATAAAAACGGCTATGTTGAGGCTTCTTTGGCTGGTTTCGGAACCTATCGAATTCAAGCCGACAGCGTTCCTCCAACCATTAAACCTGTTGCCAATCAGCCTGTTAACTCGTTGAAATTCACAATCAGCGATAATTTGTCGGGCATAAAATCTTATTCGGCGTCAATCAACGGTGAGTGGATTTTGCTGAAGTATGACCCCAAGACAAAATCGATAACCTACGAGGCCGATGAATACCTGAAACTTGCTGATTCATACCAACTTGAGTTGATGGTTACCGATAATTGCGGCAACGTGGCCAACTATTCCGAAAAACTGCCAAAAAACAAATTTCAATAATGCAAGATGTTCAGATAGAGGCGATTGGCGTGATGTCGGGCACTTCGCTTGACGGGGTTGACCTTGTTCGTTGCAAATTCAGTCGAAGAGGCGAGAAATGGTCATTCTCGCCGATAGATGGCAAAGTCTATCCTTATCCGCCAGAAATGCTTGAGCGCCTGAAGCATAGCCACGAGTTGAATGGTCGCGATTTGGCGCAGTTGGATGTCGATTATGGCCGTTTTTTGGGCGGATTGGTGAAAGAGTTTGTTGAGAAATACAACTGCAAGCCGCGTTTTGTGGCAAGCCACGGATACACGGTTTTTCACGAGCCGCAAAAAGGCTTGACGCTGCAAATCGGCTCTGGCGCTCACATTGCAGCTGTTTCTGGTCTTGACACAATTTGTGATTTCCGCACCACCGATGTGGCTTTGGGCGGCAATGGTGCGCCGTTGGTGCCGATTGGCGACAAGTTATTGTATGGCAAATTCTTCGACTATTGTCTGAATCTTGGCGGTTTTGCCAATATTTCGTACGACAATGCTGACAATCAGCGAATTGCCTACGATATTTGTCCGATGAACATTGTGGCAAATACGCTCACACGCCGCATTGGCCTTGAGTATGACAAAGGCGGTGAACTTGGCCGTAAGGGCGTGGTTGACAAAGAGTTGCTTGCAAAGTTGAACGCCATACCATATTATAGTCAGCAGCCGCCAAAATCGCTCGGGCGCGAGTTCGTCGATGCCGAAATATTGCCGTTGTTCGGTCAACGCACTGATATTGAGAATCTTTTGGCAACTTATTACCAGCACGCGGCCTATCAAATTGCGAGGGCAATTGATGCTGGTCCTGACGATAGTAATTTTAATGGTAATGTGATAGTTACTGGCGGTGGCGCATATAATGACTATTTTATTGAATGTCTGAAGAATAGCACTAATCGTTATATTGACTTGCCTGATAAGGATGAGATAGATTTCAAAGAGGCGATAATTTTTGCGTTTCTTGGTGTTTTGCGCTATTTGGGCATTCCAAATTGCTTGAAGACAGTTACTGGCGCCGCTTGCGACAATATTGGCGGGGCAATTTACAAGGCAAACAAAAGCGCAGATTAGGGCGCTGAATCAAAAGTCGAAAAACAATAATTATAAATGTAAACCACATAATAACAACGAAATATGAACACAAAAACTCTTTTGACATTTGCATTCTCGTTGGCGGTTGTGCCGACAATGGCTTGCACAAATTTTTTGGTAACACCTGGCGCTTCGGCTGATGGCTCGTCTATGGTGAGTTACGCAGCCGACTCGCACGTGCTTTACGGCGAGTTATATCATTGGCCCGCAGCAACTTATCCCGCAGGAACAATGCTCGATGTTTACGATTGGGACACGGGCAAGTATATGGGACAGATTGAGCAAGCCGAAAAGACCTACAATGTAATCGGTAATATGAATGAAAATCAAGTAGTTATAGGCGAGACAACATACGGTGGCCGCGAGGAACTTTGGGGCGACTCGACAGCCATTATGGACTACGGCAGCTTGATTTACATTGCTTTACAACGCTCAACGTCGGCACGTGAGGCGATAAAGATTATGACCGATTTGGTTGCCCGCTACGGCTATGCGAGCGAGGGCGAGTCGTTCTCGATTGCCGACCCCAACGAGGTTTGGATTCTGGAGTTGATTGGCAAAGGTGCTGATATTCAGAAAACTAAAAAGGGACTTGTCAATAAAAACAAAGGCGCTGTTTGGGTGGCTCGTCAGATTCCCGACGGCTACGTTTGCGCTCACGCCAATCAGGCTCGAATCACCACTTTCCCGTGGAACGATGACCCGACTTCGATTTCGTCGGTGCAGATGGACCGCATTTTCGACAAATCGGTGACCACCGTTTATGCCGCCGATGTGATGGATTTTGCGCGCTCGAAGGGCTATATTAATGACAAAGTAAATAAGTCAAATTTCAGTTTTTCAGACACATACGCACCTGTCGATTTCTCGGGTGCACGCGCTTGTGAGATTCGCGTTTGGGCATTCTTCAACGAAGTGGCCGACGGAATGGCACAATATTGGGATTATGCTAAAGGCGATATAAAACACGATGAATCAACTGGTTATGCAAATAATCGAATGCCATTGTGGATAAAGCCGAAAGCAAAAGTTGAGTTATCGCAGATGATGCACGCAATGCGTAATCACTTGGAAGGCACGGAGTTGGATATGTCGCAAGACGTAGGCGCGGGGCCGTGGCATTGTCCGTATCGCTGGCGGCCGATGGAGTGGGAGGTTGACGGCAAAAAATATGTGAACGAGCGCACCACAGCCACGCAACAGACTGGTTTCTCGTTTGTTGCGCAGTGCCGCGGCTGGTTGCCAAATATGATTGGCGGCTTGTTCTGGTTCGGTGTTGATGATGCCGCAAGCACCGTCTATTGCCCGATGTACGCAAGTATGACTCGTGTGCCGCAGTGTATGGCGGTGGGCAACGGCTCAATAATGGAATTTTCGGAAACGGCGGCTTTCTACGTTTTCAATCAGGTTTCGAACTTCGCCTACACGCGCTACAGCCTTATCCACCCCGAAATCGAGGCCAAACAGACGGCTCTTGAAAGCAAATTTGAAACGTGCGTTAAAGCCGTTGATAAGGTTGCGCAGGCCTTGGCCGCTGATAATCAGACGTTGGCCGTCGATTATCTGACTGATTTTTCGTATGCGACCGCCACACAATTGGTATCGGATTGGAAAGATTTTTATAAATATCTGTTTGTCAAATATATGGATGGTAACGTAAAGACGCCGCGCGAGGTTCCTGCGGGCTACAAATACTATGCGCCAAAAGTTGATTGGCCTGGTTATGATGAAAAATGGATGCGCTCGGTGGTGAACGATGCAGGTGACAAACTGATGATTCCTGAAGAAAATAAATAGTTGAAAATGAAGAAAAATCTGTCATTAATTCTATTTGCTGTTTTTATTGCCATTGTTGTGGCTCAAGATGCATACGTGCGTCATTTGCGAGGCAAAAAAGTTGCGCCGCGCATGTACACTGTTGTATTGTCGTTGGATGGTTTTCGTTTTGATTATCAGGATATTGCAAATACGCCTAATTTCGATTCCATTCAGCAAAACGGAGTCCGCGCCGTTGGTTTGCAGCCCGTGTTTCCGTCGCTCACTTTTACCAATCATTATACGATAGCAACGGGCTTATACGCTGAAAATCACGGCATTGTGGCAAACAATTTCTTCGACCGCGCGTCACACAAATATTACAATATGTACGACAACGCCACCACTACCGATAGTCACTTCTATCTTGGTGAGCCAGTGTGGGTTACGGCCGAATCGCAACGCATAAAAACGGCGACATATTCTTGGATTGGGGCCGATGTCGATATTAAAGGCTACCGTCCGTCGCGGTGGGAGGCTTACGATGCAAACGTGCCTTATAAAACTCGAATCGATAGCATAATTAGTTGGTTGAGTGTGCCTTACAGCCAACGTCCGCATCTGGCGATGTGTTATGTTGAAGAAGTTGACAACATTGGGCACGGCAAAGGTCCCGATTCGCCTGAAATTGTTTCTTCAATTCAAACCGCCGACAGTTTAATTGGTTATTTTGTGCAGAAACTCAATCAGTTACCATTTAGTGACTCTATCAATTTTATTGTTCTTTCAGACCACGGAATGGCGCCGATATCTGATGAGCAATCGATTGACCTTGAGCCTTTTATCAAGCCCGAATGGGTTGACACTGTCATTTGCTCGCCAGCCATTGCGTTGGCTTATTGCAAAAAAAACTGCGACGATTTGTTGATACAGTCTTTACAACACGTTAAAGGCTTAAGTGCTTGTAAACGAGCCGATATCAATCCCGATTACCATTATTCGTCCAGCAATAGAATTGGCGATGTCGTTATTTTTGCTGACAGCTCTATGTGTCTGAAATACAAGCCGACACGTCCACTGCCTTCCGGAATGCACGGCTATGATAATCGCAACCCATTGATGAATGGCATTTTCTATGCTATCGGACCAGATTTCAAGAAGGGCTTTTCTGCGCCACAACTCTATAACACAGATGTTTACGAACTTTTGTGCCGATTGTTGAAAATACAACCAGCTCAAAATGACGGACAATTTGAGAGGATTGAGTGTGTGCTGAAGTGATATTTGTCTGTTTGTCAGCTAAATAGTTTTCGCTTTCGGAAGGTTGAAATAGAAGATTGTGTACTTGCCTTCTTCACTTTCTGCCCAAATTTTTCCTTTGTTAGCGTGCACAAAATCAACGCAGAAGCGCATTCCCATGCCAAATCCTTTCTCTTTCATGGTGCCTTGTTTTGAGTCGGAATTAAGGCCGGCAACTATTCGTTGCAAGTCGTCGGGCGCAATGCCGATGCCAAAATCCTTGACGCCAATTACAACGCTATCTTCTTCATTATGAGCCGATATTATTATTTGTCCGCCTTTGTGCGAGAATTTTATAGCGTTGGCAATCAGGTTTCGCAGTATCAAAAGCACGCCTTTGTGGTCGGCAAACACTTGTAAATCATCATTTTCTATAGTGTTAACCAATGTCAGTTCTTTGTTTTTTGCCACCATTTCCGATAGGCCTATAACCTCATTGGCTACCGATTTAATCGACAGATTTTCAGGATTATACTCAACAATGTCGCCATTTTGCGAATGTGACCATTCGAGCAGCGTTTCAAGCAATTGCAGTGTTGAGTTTGTCAGGTGCTCGGTGTGGGCGGTCAACTCTTTGCGCTCGGCCTCATCAAGAGCCATATCTTCCTGATTCAGAAGCGATGTGAGCGAACTCAGAGCCGCCACGGGACTTCTGAGGTCATGCGCTATTATCGAGAACGTTTTGCGGAGCATTTCGTTGGCGCGTTTCTTGTTGCGGTAGTTGATGAAAACCACCACGCAAAGCACCATGAGCAGCAGTGCGGCGATGCTTGTTATCGCAATTAGGCGTTGTTGGCCGCTGAGTTTCAGTGCGATATTCTCGGCTTTGCTTTTCAGCAGCTCAATCTCTTTTTCTTTGACATTTATCTCGTACAGCGACTGCATTTCCAGCATGCGTTGCAGATTGCTGCTGTTGCTTACAGTGTCGCGGTAAACATTGTATAACTTAAACGATTCCAGCGCTTTAGCAGTCTCGTTTGTCGCTTCGTAAAGTTTGAAATTGTCGTAGCTTACATTCTTTATTATTTCGATGTCATCGATGTCTTGTGCAGCATTTAACGCTCTGTTTAAGAATTGTTTAGCCTTGCCGTATTGTTTTGTTTCGTAGTAGAATTCGCCAATGTTCTGGGTTGTGATAGCGATGCTCCGTTTGTCATTCATCGCCTCGAAAATTTTCAAGGCTTCATTATATTGATTTATAGATAGTTCCTTCTTGCCGGCGCGAGCGTAGGTGTCGCCCAAATTGTTCAGTGCCAACCCAAGTGCTTGGCGGTTTCCCGATTTGCGGTTGGTTGCAATGGCATCGTTGAAGAATGATTCAGCTTTTTCGTATTCGCCTAAGTCACGATAAATCAAGCCGATATTGTTCAATGAATTGGCAGCGGCATTCTCATCGCCAATCTCCTGACGTAAGCGCAGAGCTTGCATGTGGCACTCTAAGGCAAGCTCCATATTGCCGGCGCTGCGCTGCGCATTGCCAATCTGATTCAGCGTTGAAGCCGTAAGTGCCTTATTTCCAAGCGCTTTGTATATATCCAAGGCTTTGTTTTGATATTCAAGCGCTTTGTTATAATCTGATAATTCTTTGTAAATCAGCCCGATATTGTTGAGCGATTTAGCAATGTCGGCTTTGTTTCCAATCTCCTCGCGGATAACCAGAGCTTGCAGATAGCAGTCAAGCGCTTGCGAGTATTTTGCTGTCTGCCAATAAATTGAACCGATATTCGAAAGCGAGTTCGCAATGTCGGCTTGTGAATTGTTGCCTTTTCTAATGTCGAGAGCCTTGTTGTAGTAGAACATTGCCGAATCGAAGCGGCTGTTCATCTTGTGGGCGTTGCCGATGTTGTCGTTCAGGCTGGCGGTTTTCATTTCGTTGCCAAGCGCGTTGTAAATGGCAATCGACTTGTTGTAATAAACCAATGCGCTGTCGTACAGGCTTTTGCGCCAATAGATATTGCCAATATAATTCATTATTTGCGCTTTGGGCAGTTGGTTTTCCCAATTGGCCGACAGCTGTAACGCTTCGGTTTGGTACTCCACCGCCTGGTCGAAACGCCCCATGTTTTGGTATGTATTTCCTATGTTTATCAGCGAGTTAACAATGTCATAATCATTGCCTTGCTGCCGCCTGATGTCGAGTGATTGTTGGTAATATTCGAGCGCCTGATTGTATTGCCCAATTCGCCAAAAGTGGCTTCCAAGGAAGTTCAAACTGGCGGCTTTGAGCTCCGGAAAGTCGCTATGGCCCTCAATTTCAATGGCTTTCAGGAACGATTTTTGCGAAAGTTCCGTCTGATTTTTCTCCCGGTAGATGTAACCCAGTTGGTTTTCGGCTTTTATGGTGATATCGTAAAATCCTGATTTTAAACATTCTGCCGACAAATTACTGTAAATTTCAATGGCTTTTTCGTAGTTGCCTGCAGCCGTCTCAATGTCGGCTTCACAAAGGCTGGCTCTTGCTTTCAATTCTTTGTCGCCACGATTAGATAATTTAGTCAGATATTGCATCTGCCTACGTGCGCCATCAATGTCACCTGTCGAACATAATATTCTGACTTTTAGAATTATAGCCTTTGCCAAATCATCTTTGTTGTTTTCGATTCTTGCCATTTCGGCAGTTTCTTCGGCTTGCTCGGCAGCGCTGGTGGGAAATGTGTTTATGTTCGCCTCGGCAAGTTGCAGTAGCAACTCGGTCTTTTTGCCGCCGTTTGCCAATTGTTCTGACAAAATATCCCTTTTGGTTTGAGCCAGCAGTGTTGTTGCAGACAAGCCAATTATAACTGGCAATAATTTGAATTTCAGCATAATGAGTGTTTTATATTTCGATACCAATCACAAGCACATCGTCAATCTGACGGTAGTCGCCTTTCCATTCGTTAAATTTCTGATTAAGAATGTTTTGTTGCTCGTTAATAGGTGTGGTGCTTGTTTCTAACAGCAGTTTCTTGAAGTTCTTCATCATCAGTTTGCGGCCTATTTCTCCACCAAACTGGTCGGCAAAGCCGTCAGAGAACATATATAGTTTATCGCCGTCGCACAGCTCAAAATCGTTGTTTTTGAACGGCTCCTCCTCAAATACATGGATTCCGACAGGCATTTTATCGGCTTCAATTTCAATTAGTTCTCCGTTCCTGACAATAATCAACGGATTGTTGGCTCCGGCAAATTGCAACGCATGTTGCTCAAAGTCGATAATGCAAAGCGAGCAGTCCATTCCGTCGGATTGTGATTTATACGTATCATCTTGATGCAGAGCCGTTTTGACCGATTGGCGCATCTGTTCCAAAATGTCGGCGGCATTGTTGAATTGGCCGTTGGCTGTTATTTGTTCGAGCAAGGTGGAGCCCAGCATGCTCATAAAAGCGCCCGGAACGCCGTGGCCAGTGCAGTCGACAGCGGTGGCGATAACACGGTTGCCAACTTTTTTTACCCAATAGAAATCGCCGCTCACAATGTCGCGCGGTTTCAGCATGATGAAGTGTTTCGGAAGCAGTTCGTTGCAGATGTTCTCGGGTGGCAGCATCGCTGTCTGGATGCGGCTTGCGTACTCAATGCTGTCGGTAATTTTCTCTTTCTGTTCGGCAATCTGGTCGCGTTGCATAGTAACATAATCGCGCTGTTGCTCAATCTCTTCGTTCTGCATTATAATCTGCCGGTTTTGCTCGTCGAGCATGGCATTGGCTTTGCGTATGTGCTGGTTTTTCCTGATGACAACGGCAGCGAAAAAAATCACAACGGCGAGCACCAAAACAGCAAAGTAGATAATCATAAGCTGACGGCTACTGCGCTCTTTTTCTTGAAGTATCTGTATGTCTTTGATTTTCAGTTCTTGTTCCTTCTTTTCAGTTTCATAGCTGATTTGCATTTCGGCTATGCGTTTCACACTTTCGTTGTCTAAAATGCTGTCTTTTAATTTGATATATGAGCTTAAATAGCCGTATGATTTTTCATAATTCTTTATTTCGGCGTAAATGTCTGATAACGATTGTAGTACGTCGGTTTCCAATTCTATATTTTTGATTTCACCGGCAATTCTTAATGCATCATTAAGCAGTGGTAACGCTTTGTTGTTCAGCTTGTTAATCTTGTAAATTCTGCCAAGGTCGAGTTCGGAGTAGGCTTTGCCAATCTGGTTGCCGATTTGTTTCCGCAGTTTGAGCGCTTCGTTCAGATTCTGAATCGCCAATTCTGTTTCGTTGAACTTAAAATGCAGATTACCAATGTTATTGATAATGGCAGCTTCGTTCATTTTGTCGCCTAAATCGCGATATGCGGCCAAAGCGAGATTGTATTGTGCCAGTGCGCTGTCGCGAAGGTTAAGGCTTTTGAACGCCAAAGCCATGTTGTTGTGCGAGCGTGCGATGTATTTTCGGTCGCCAATGGCGGAGTGCATCTGCAAAACAGTTCTGTAAACATCAGCGGCTTTGTCATAATTGCCTGATTGCCAATATACTCCGCCAATCAAGTTGAGCGCTTCGGCTTGCATGAATTGGTTGTTTGTCGCTTTGTATTGCTCAAGCGACTGGTTGTAGTATTCAAGTGCCTTGTCGTAATTCTTCAAGTCTTTGTAAATCAATCCGATATTGCTTGTTGTCGCTGCAATTTTCTCGGTGTTTCCCGATGCCTGTCGCAAGTCGAGCGCAAGCAGATAGTTGGCAAGCGATTCTTTATACATCTTGTTCTGCCAATAGAGGCCGCCAAGGTTGTTGTAGCCGTCGGCAAGGCCGCTGTTGTCGCCGGTTGCAAGCATCAGATTGATGGATTTCTGCATGTTGACAAGCGCCGAATCAAATTGTTTCTGATTCTTGTAAAGTGTGGCTATGTTATTGAATGTCATTGCGATAGCTGAAGTGTCCTTTAACTCGGTACGAATGTCAAGCGCTTGGCGGTATTGGTGCAGAGCCGAGTCGAATTGATTGCGAGTGAGGTAGAGGCTGCCGATGCGGTTGATGGTGGAAGCCAATTCTCTTTTGTTGTTGACTTTCAGCCAGTTATCTTTGGCGTCTTCATAGTATTTTTCAGCTGCCGCATAGCGCCCCATGCTTTGGTTGGTAAGTGCTAAGTTGTTCAGAATGCGAGCTTTATCCTCAGTGTAATTGTCGTTGCAAGCTTCAAGTGCGATTAGGTAATAATACTGAGCTGAGTCATAATTGGTTGTCCGCCAATATATTGCGCCGATGTAGTTGAGCGATTTCACAATGTTTGTCGTGTCGCCGGTTTCGCTGCTGAGTTTCCATGCCTGCTTGTGATAGCCAATTGCTTCAGCAGTGGCGTTGGCTTTTAGCGAGTTCTCGCCGAGTTTGTGTAGAATGGTAATCTGTTCGCTTTTGTCGCTGGTGCGTTGCAGCTTCTGTTTCAGCTCTTTAGCGTCTTGTGCGTTCAAGTTTGTCGCAAGCAGGGCGCATATGGTTAAAAACGTTGTTTTTAATCTGTTCATAATGAGTATGATATGATTGCTCTGATTGTCGGCGGACTTTCTGCCGGCATATCAAATTTTTCATAAAAGTACCCACGCCTTTTGTTTCTGTCAATAACTTGATTGTTTGGTTTTCAACCGTTTGTTGTTTAAATCAGAATCAGATTATGATGATAGTTTCAAATGTTATGTTGTTTTTATTTAGGTTGAATACGAAAGACTAACACTTCATAATAAATACCATTAAAATTGCAAGATGGAAGAAATGTTTCATTTAACGGATATACTTAAGATTAACACTTCATCATAAATGCCTTTATTATAAAGAGTATCAAGAGAATCCAATAAATTAAAATTATTATCTATTTCCCCCAAAAAAGTGCGTAGAGGTTCTTTATGTATATAATCAGTGTTATCAAATATGTTACTATCAATATGATTCCGCTCGTCTTGAGAATAATAATTCAAGGCACGGCGAAAATGAAATAGTTCGGATGTGTCTGTATCATTTAAATATATATATCCATAATGAATTATTTCTTCATCCGTATCGCATCCCCAACAAGTTGAGCTAAGAATAACACACCCCTGCCAAAGAAATATTGTTAGAGATATGAATGTTAATGTGATGATTTCGGCAATCTTTTTCATTCCATTTTTTTTATCTACGCCATAAGTGACGCAGTCTTTCAGTTTATACTTTTGAAAATTGTAAGTCAGAATATTTTGATTTTATTTCCGAGGCTTTAACATTTTTCGTGTTTACATTAACTGATTTTGTGCAAGTATTGCCGTAGGCGTCTTTTATTTCTAATTTTATGGAAATAGATGCGATTTTGTTTATAGCATAACTAAAATTAATGCGGTTTGAAATAAAATCATCCTTTTTTAAATCTAAGTATATGTAAAACGTTTTTTTATGTTCTTTGCCGTCAGTTGTTTTGATTGTCATCAGCATTTGCGCTGAAGTTTGACCTGTTGTTGTTATTTTTTCTTCGCCTGTGTTTGTGATTCTGTAATATAGACTTTGATTGTTTCTTCCAGCTTCTAATTTGATATTGCAATTATTGTTAATAGGAATATCAATAGCGGGATTAGCCATATAATCGGTTGAATAGAAAAATATTTTTCTCACCCTATCGAACTCCTTTTTTTCGCCCATTTTAGGAAGTGTATTAGAAACAATCTGTTCTCCATCGCTACCATAATATTTATATTTCTCACCAGTAGTATCAGTTTCATTAGTAGAACTAGCGTTCACCATATGATAATGAAACTTGCAAGCGTCTCTGAAAGACTTTGTTTTAAGTAACAGGTTGGTGTCCACCTTACAACCATCTATTACAACGAAATGACCTTCACTTCTTACGCCAAAATTATTAGGTTCTTTTTGAAGCCATACTAAAGCAGGGACTTTATTAAGAACAACGGCTTCGTATAGTAATTCTGCGGCTGTTTTCCAGTCTTTGGGCTTGGCAGAATTTCTCATTTGAGTTAAAACACTCTTTAATCCTAAATGTTTTCCTTTTCCAAGCAATGTTCCATTTTCTCTTGGAATTCCAGCAGAGCCAGATTGGGAAGTTAAGCATCCGTAAAGAAAATTATCGTGTATATATTTTGCAAATCTTTTGACATCATCTATGCTTTTGCCTTTCTGATATTCAACTTCAACTCTGTCGGAATAAACACTCATTGGATATGAAGTCTGTAATTTGTTTAGATAGTCAAACACTTTTTGAACTTGTGGAAAATCTTTATAATAATAGAATAAATGTGCCAAAGCCACAACAGTGCAGCCGGCAGGATTACGTTTATTCTTATAATCCATATCTCGTTTTTTATATTCGCGCCGAAATGCATTAAACGGCCATCCTTGGTGCCAATTCGTTGCAAGCATTTCTGTAGGACAATTTTTCTCTGCAGCTCTATATATAGATGCTCTTGCATCTGTCGCAAAACATTCTGTTTTATTTAGACTTTGCCAACCACGTTTTATCATAGTAATTTATTTTTGAATTAGTATATAGAAATTTATGTTTTACTAGATTCAATAAAATTAATAATAGTTTTTTGGAATCTCAAACATTCAACTTAAAACTTTATTTTTGCGGCTCTCAAAACACGACTATTTGTGGCAAAAAAGAATAAGAAGAAATTAGGTAGATGGCTCACTGTCAGTGGGTTTCTGTTGGCGATAGTTTTTGCTGTCAGGGCGTATAACATTTACGGCGATGTGAAAAAGCCGAATGTTGATTTGAAAGGCCGCAAAACGGCTTTCGTCTATGTCAAGACGGGAAGCACTTATTCTGATGTTGTTAAAATGCTGAAAGACAGCAACTATGTTGTCGATATTGAATCGTTTGATTGGGTGGCGCGACAAAAAAACTATCCGCAGTTGGTT
>JAFZKK010000118.1 GCA_017551905.1 Salinivirgaceae bacterium | reverse complement strand
TACTATATGCAGCAAGAGATTCGCAGCGTGTCGGTCAAGAAAGTGTTTGGCGCCGAATATTCGGGAGTGCTTCGCGAACTTGTGCTGTCGTTTATGAAGATGGTTGGCGTGGCCTTTGTTTTGAGCGTTCCGTTAGGATGGTACATTATGAACCGTTGGCTTTCCGGTTTCGGCCACCGCATCGACCTGTACTGGTGGATTTTCGCCCTTGCCGGACTCGTTGTGACAGTGATTGCCGCCGCGTCGGTGCTCTACCAAAGCGTGAAAACCGCAAGCACCAATCCCGCCGAGGCGCTGAAGAAAGAGTAAATGTGAACATAAATCGAAAGATAACACTGACAATTTTAAACCTGTTAAACTTGTTAAACCCGTTAAACACTAAACACTTACCACTAAACTTTTACCACAATGAAAAGTTACTTTAAATTCTTATCACGCAACAAGTTATATGTCGCTATCGAGGCGGTGGGGCTGGTTGTAAGTCTGGCGTTTGTGATTGTGATATCGTGCTACACGTGGCAACAGTTTGCCGTAACGCGCGAGGCGAACGACTACCAACGGCTCTACTCGCTGAATTTGGGCCGCAACGATTTGAACCCCTTTAATGGCGAGGTGGCCATTGTGCTCGACCGCGTGCCAGATGTTGAAGCGGCTGGCAGAATCAGTTGCCGTGGGGCGGAAGTCAAGTATGACGGGGAATCGATTGCCGGCTATCGAGATTTGTGTGAGATTGACCCTGTGATTTTCGATTTTTTCCCCGTTGAGTTCGTTTCAGGCACAAAAGAAGTCTTGAACGACCGCAACCAAGTGCTTCTCGATGAGACTTTTGCAAGAAGCATTTCGCCCAATATCGACCCTGTCGGCCGAACTATCATTCTCAATGAAGACACCTGCACCATTGGCGGCATTATCCACATTGGCGAGCGTTCAATTCTGCGCCGAAACGACATATATAGAGCCCTTGCCGGACCCGATATCAACAACTTTGACACCCGAGGTTACTGGATGGACCTTGCCTTAATACGCTTTCGCGAAGGCGCTGACCACGAGGCCGTCCGAGCACTGATTGACACCGTTGTGCGGCGCGAGTTGGCTTGGGACCCACAGAATTGGATGCATTCCGATTATCGGCTGACAATGCCTTTCAAGGAAATCTATTTTTCGCCGCGAAACGGCTACAACGCTCTCAAATGTGGCAATCTGACAATGGTTTACGTGCTGATAGCCGTCGGCATTCTGCTATTGGCGTCGGCGCTTTTCAACTATATCAACTTGAGTGTGGCGCTTGCCGGCAAACGAGCCAAAGAAATGGCCATACGCACAACTTTGGGCGAACAACGCAGCGAGATTTTCCGCCGTTATATTGTTGAGGCAGTGATGTTTGTGGCAGGCTGCATAATATTGGCGGTGTTGCTTGCCAAAGCGTTTGTGCCTGTTTTCAACCAATATGTGGCAGGCGAAATTGGACTCGACATCGCCTTCTCGCCGGCCTACATTGCGCTCTACGCTGTGCTGGCACTGGTTGTGGGCGGCGTGTCGGGTGCCATTCCTGCAAGTATCACATTGAGTTACAATCCAGTAGCCATTATCAAAGGCGAACAGCGGCGGCAGACAAAAACCGTCTTCTCGCGGCTTTTCATCATCATTCAAAACATTATCACCGTTGCGCTCATATCGCTGGCAATGGTTATGGAGTTGCAATACAATCATTTGCTGAATATGCCGTTGGGCGCCAATGTCAATGGACTCTATTTCATTTCGTGCAAAACAGTTGGCTACGACAAACTGGCAGCCAAACCATACGTCGACAAGATTGCGCTTTCGACCAGTTACCCGGGGCGCAGATATATGCAGACAACCGCCTTTACCGACGATGGCAAAAAAATTGATATTGGAATGTTTGTATGCGAAAAAGAGGCCTTCGATATGTTCCATTTCGATGTTGTGCGCGATTATAATTCGCCAGGTGGAATCGGGCTATGGTTTACCGAGTCGGCGGCGCGAGTTTTTGAACTTGACGAGGAAAATCCGGCAATGCCGAAAAACTTACCCAAATTCTGGAGCAATGACGTTCAGGTTGCGGGTATCATTAATGACTATGCCGTGGCCGACCCTTCGAAAGTTGCTGGTAATCAGGTAGGACTGGTAATGGTTGCTGGCAGATATACCAACCAACCGTCAGTTATACTGAAACTGAATCGGTTCGACGCCGAAGTGCGCGCCGATTTGCGGAAAGTTGCCGAGGAGGAGAGCCTTCGGGAGACTGGCGACTACAGTATTGCCGATATGTTCGGCTACGTTCCCGAACTGATTGAGCAAGATATGATAGCAACGCGCAATTTCGTCAGTCTGATAGAGGTGTTTATGCTACTTGCCACGCTCATCTCGCTTTTGGGTTTGGTGGCTATGAGTGCCTACTACACGGGGCTTCAGACGGCCAACATTGCTGTGCGAAAGGTTTTTGGCGGTTCGGTGGCATCGGAAACGTTCCGCGCTGTGAAGGAGTATATGCTGCTTGTCGAGATTGCCGTTCTGATAGGCATTCCTGTGGCTATCTATTTCGCCAACAAGTATTTGAATCAGTTCTACTATCGGATTGACGGCTATTGGTGGGTGTTTGCGGTGGCTGCCGTTGCTGCCCTTGCAATATCGTTCCTTGCCGTTCTCTCGCAAACTTTGAAGGCGGCACAAACCAACCCTGCGGTGGAATTGAAGAAAGAGTGATTAAAGGACAACGGACATCAGACGTCAGACTAAAGACAATGAAAGAATTAACAATGAACAATTAAAAATGAAAAATGAGGAGGACTTACAGTTAAAGGATTATAGCCGACAATGGTCTGTTGTCCGTAGTCTGTTGTCTGAAGTCAAAACCTTCTAAACACTAACCTTCTAAACACTAAACATTTATCGCTATGAAAAAGGCAACCTTCATACTGTCAATCAGCATAATAGCAATGCTTGCTGCGCTTACAGCCACAGCGCAGGATTTCGTCTATATTCTGCCGAGCAAGGAGATTGCAGAAACTAGTGAGGACCTTTGGTTCAAAGCCTATCTTATGGACCGTCAGACATTTGCGTTGTCCGATAAAAGTCAAACGCTGTATTTGCAGATTAGAACCGCAACCGACAGCGTTGTCTGGAGCGAGAAATATCCGCTCATTGGCGGGCGATGTACGGGCCATATCTACGTTGGCGACGATTGGCCGCAAGGCGATTACTATTTGGAAGGCTACACAAAATCTTCATTTACAACCGATAGCACGCAAGCCATTCGTCCGCGGCGGATTCGGGTTGTGGAGCGAGTGGCGCAGATGGATGAGATTTCAGCCAAAGTCGTTCGCTTCGATTCAATTCAAAAAAACACCACAAAGCACCGTTTTGATTTGTTTCCTGAGGGCGGCAACTTGATTGATGGAATAAACTCGGTGGTGGCATTCAAAGCTACTTACGGCAATGGTTTCCCAGATGAAGTTTCGGGTAAGGTTTTTGAAGACGGTAAGCAAATTGCAGAAATTAAATGTGTTCATGATGGAATGGGTGGTTTTGCCGTTACGCCGCAACTTGGCAAAAAGTATGAAGTTGTGCTCGATGATGGACGCACATACCCTTTCCCCGAAATCGAGCGTAACGGGCTGGCGCTTCGCGTAACACGCAACACCTCTGCGGGAATTACTTTGTTGGTTTCGGCGTCTGACACAGTTCCGCATTCATTTACAATTGTTTCCAAACTTAATGGCCTTTCCTGCGGAAGCGCCAATGGAGTAGTGAAAGGGAAACAAATTATCCGTTTGCCGATAGCGCTTTTCCCGTTTCAGGGAATTGTGGAAATCACATTACAAAATGCTGACGGGCAGCCTGTTGCCGAGCGTTTGGTGTACGTAAATCCCGAACAGAATCTCACCGTTTCGGCCACCACCGACGAGGAGCGTTACCACTGCCGCGACGTGGGCAAAGTGCGCCTGCAGGTGACCGACACTGCGGGGCAACCCGTCAAGGCGGAATTGGCGGTGAGCATTTTCGACAAGGCGTATCTCTATCTGCCTGGTCACGAGAACATTCTGTCGCACAGCCACCTTTCGGAGCAGATTCGCGGCAATATTTTCAACCCGACATATTATTTTGACATTCAAAACGATAACCGCCTTGAAGCACTCGACCTTTTGCTTATGACGCAAGGCTGGCGCCGATACGTTTGGACGCAAGAGCCGACAATCGCTCGCCCGTTGCTGACCGACTGCGTGAAAGGAACGTTGACAATCCGCCGTGACGATAAATCTAAAATGCATATTGTCAATGCTTTTTCGCCCAATGGTGATACTTGCGCCATATTGACCGACTCGTCGGGCCGATTCGAAATCGTCCCCCAACAAATGAGGGAAATGCAAGGCAAAATCTATCTAAAACCCTTCTTGACAGACAAATACAAAGCAAAAATTGCCGTTGAAAATCCGTTCGATACAATCAATCTTTTCCGTCAAGGTCGAGAACGTTATCTGACTCAAAATCAGATTCTTGAGACAGATAACGGTGAGCAGTTTGTTTTCAGCGACGACAAGGTGATTCTTTTGGACGACGTGGTTGTCAAGGCAAAACGGAGCAAGGTTCAACGCGACAAAGTGACTGGATTTTTGGATAGTCTGGCGAATGTGGAGGGTATGGGGCTTGAATGGGTTTGTTTCCATGTTAATCAAAATGATTTTACCGATACATTGTTTATTCTTAATGATTATTTACCAGGTTTTACAGCTCATCCCGAAAGCCCAAATTGTGAAGGTAAAATAGGGAAACCCATTCCTGGTGAGACATATACGGTGTTGAAGGTACATACATATATTGATGGCGTTGGGCGTGAAGGTCATGTATGGTACAACATGATGCAAATCGTTTATCCTAAACGCAATTATAGCGAGGAGCGACTGATGAAAATGTACGGGTTGTCGAGGACGCAAGGCTATTACCCCAAGCGCGAGTTCTACCAACCCGACGAGTTCGACCTTGCCGCATCGGCGCCCGACCCGCGCAACTTGCTGCAGTGGCAACCCTCTGTAATGACCGACGACAACGGCGTGGCCGAAATCACCTTCGCCGCGTCCGACCTCAACACCGAGTTCATTGGCATTGTCGAGGCTATCGACGGTTCGGGGCTTATGGGGTGTCAGACGTTTACGTTCAGGGTTTTGAAGAAATAAAATTGACGAAAATCCGTGTAATGGGCGCCATCTTCGTTCAAAACAATATATTTGTGATTGTCAGTAACATTGACCATTATGGCATCGAAAACAGGAAAAATTCTCGTGGTTGACGACAACGCAAGCATTCGACAGACGCTGCAATTGCTTCTGCCAATGCACTTTGCGAAGGTTGAGACTATTGCGTCCCCCACAACGCTCATTGCCACCGTGGGCACTTTCAAACCCGACGTGGTGCTTCTCGATATGAATTTCAAAACCGAGGTGAACACCGGCAACGAAGGCCTGTACTGGACTCGCGAGTTGAAGGCGATTGCGCCGCAGACAGAGATTGTGCTGTTCACGGCCTACGCCGATATTGAGTTGGCCGTCGAGGGAATGAAGCGCGGTGCGTTCGATTTCATCGTCAAGCCGTGGGACAACGCCAAACTTGTGTCGGTGCTGACGGCGGCGTGCGACAAGGCGCAAGGCGGCACATCGCGGCAAGCGAAAAAGACTGCCGAACCCGCACGCAGCAAGGCGCAGACGGGAATGTTCTGGGGCGCGAGCGAGGCAATGGAAAACATCCGCCGGACGGTTGAGAAAATCGCCCCGACCGACGCCACGGTGCTCATTACCGGCGAGAACGGTACGGGTAAGGACGTTATGGCGCGCGAGATTCACGCCCGCAGTAGCCGCAGCGCCGGGCCAATGGTGGCTGTCGATGCTGGCGCGATACCCGAGACGCTGTTCGAGAGCGAACTGTTCGGGCACGTGAAAGGCGCCTTCACCGACGCCCACACCGACCACGCGGGCCGTTTTGAGCAGGCCGACGGCGGCACGCTCTTCCTCGACGAGGTGGGCAATCTGCCGCTTCATCTTCAAGCTAAATTGTTGAGAGCCATACAGTCGCGTAGCATTGTGAGGGTGGGCGGCACGCAACCCACGCCGGTCGATATCCGCCTGATTTGCGCCACCAATATGAATCTGGCGCAGTTGGTCCGCGAGGGGCGCTTCCGCGAGGACCTTTTCTACCGCATCAACACCGTCCACATCGAACTGCCGCCGTTGCGCAGCCGCACAGCCGACATCGTTCCGCTGGCCGAACGATTCCTGGCCGAAAACGCTGTGAAATATCATCGGCCGCTCACCGGCATCGACGAGGGCGCGCAGCAATTGCTCACCGCGCACCGCTGGAGCGGCAACATCCGTGAGTTGCAGAACTGCATCGAGAAGGCCGTCATAATGTCGGAAGGCACGTTGCTTACAATGTCCGACTTGCAACTTAACCCGCTGAAGCAGAACGATTTCAGCCCAACTTCGGGATTCTATACCGACGCCGACGAGGAAGAACAGGTGCGCCTTGCCGTCAGGCAGTGCCGCGGCACCGTGTCGGCGGCAGCCAAAATGCTGAATATCAGCCGTCCGACGCTCTATGCCAAAATGAAAAAATACGGCTTATGACAATGTGGATTTTGTTGACGTTACTTGCTGTGGTTGTGGCCGTTACGGTTACGGCAATCATTGTGCGGCACCGCTACATCAGCAAAATCAGTTATATGCTCGACTCGCTCGAAGACGGCGAGCTGAACTTCCGCTTTGTCGAGAACAGCCGCTTCAACCGCGCCCTGAACCGAATGCGCTACATCTACGAGCGGCAGCGGCAGCAGCACGAGCAGGACTCGTGGACAAAACTCATCCGCGTGCTCACACACGAGATTATGAACACCGTGACGCCCATCGCCGCCTTGAGCGACGCGCTGTCGAAGTCGGTTGACGAGAACGGCAACTCTGAAATGGATATAAAAGCCGGATTGTCAATCATTTCCGACTCGTCGAACAACCTGATAAAATTTGTGCAGACCTACCGGCAGTTGAGCGGTGTGGCCCGTCCATTGCGCAAGGCGATAAGTTTGAAAGAATTGATTGATAAGACGATAACGCTTGAAGGCGAGCATTTGTCGGCTCATAACGCCGCCTGCACCTACCAAACCACCAATCCAAACCTGATTATCTACGCCGACGAAGGGCAGATTCAACAGATACTCATCAATCTAATAAAGAATGCGTTACAGGCTGGTGCCACAAGAATCGGCATCGAGTCGGGCACGCTGAACGCCGACGAGATTTTTCTGCGCATCGCCAACAACGGCGCGCCCATTCCGGCAAGCAATCAGGAACAGATTTTCATTCCGTTCTTCACCACCAAACCCGACGGCAGCGGCATCGGGTTGAGCATCTCACGGCAGATTCTGCGCCAGCACAACGCCACTATCACGCTCGTGAAAAGCGACGTCAACGAGACGGTGTTTGAGATTGTTTTCAAATAGGGAGGCTCACTCCACATTCATCCGAATTTTCCAATTCTGCGGATAAAGGTTGTTCCAGCGATTGCCGATGTTTTTTATCCAGCCCAATGGCAAATTGTTGTATGTCACAAGATTAAAGCCGGCGGCGGCATCGGCGACAAAAACATTGTCGCGGTGCAAATAGCGCAGGGCATCGGGTAGGGGAAGCTCTATGGCGTTGAAGGCCTGGCGGTTGAGCGCCCACGACAGCGCTAAATCGTGTTCGGGTGCAAGTTTGTCGCCAAAAATGTGAGCGATTGCAGTTCCCATCTTTCTTACAGTCAGCGAGTCGGCTATGGTCAGCACATCGGTGGCAATGGCTTGCGGCACGGCAATGGCGGTATCGTTTTTCAAATAATATTCAAAACCGGTGCCGACGGTCATCTCTTGCAGGCGCGGAATCAGTTTTTGGGGTACGGGTACAATCTTGTTTTTCAGTTTTTTAGACGATGCCGAACTGCCATCGTTCTTGCGGAAGACGCAGCAGAAAAAGCCCTCGCCGCGAGTTTTATGCTGGATGAACCTGTAGCCCACGCAGCCGTCTTTCTCGATTGGTGTGATGTTCCATTCGGGTTTGATGTCGATGGCAATGTTTTCGGCGCCAAACTCGCTGGCAATCCAGCTCATAAGGTTCTCGTCCTCGTCGGGGCAGAAGGTGCAAGTGCTGTAAATCAGGTATCCGCCGGGTTTGAGCGCATCCCACACGTCGGCCACAATGCGTTGCTGGCGTTGGGCGCAGATGCGTGTGTTGGCCACGCTCCACTCGCTGACGGCCACAGCATCGCGACGGAACATTCCCTCGCCCGAGCAAGGTGCGTCCACAGCCACAACATCGAAAAATCCACCAAGCCGCCCAAAATCCGACGGGTCGTTGTTGGTGACCACGGCATTGGGACAACCCCATTTGGTCAAGTTTTCGCAGAGAGTGGGTACACGATTGGAAATCACCTCGTTGCACACAAGCAGACCTTTGTCGCCAATGAGCGATGCGTAGTGCGTGCTTTTGCCACCCGGTGCGGCGCAAAGGTCGAGAATGCGGATATTTGTTTCATTGCCAATGATTTGCCGCAGTGCGTAACCCGCAAACATCGAGCTTGCCTCCTGAACGTAGTAGGCTCCGGCGTGCAGCAGTGGGTCGAGTGTGAAAACCGGACGTTCTGCCAGATATCGCCCTTGCGGTTCCCAACTAACCATGTCGTTTGTGTTGGCTAACGCGCTGTTTTTGTGCGGATTGAGCCGAATGCTTGTCGGCATCGGAGCTTCGAGCGCCGTAACGTAACTTTCGTATTCGGCACCAAGCTGCCCGCGCATTCGCGTCTCAAAATCAATTGGCAAAGAAATTCCCATCGGAACGAATTTTTGGCAAAAATATAATAAACGCTGACACTGACACTGACACTGACACTAACACTAACACTGACACTAACACTGACGCAAACACTAACGCTAACACTAACACTAACGCTAACGCTAAATCCTAATTCCTAACTCTCAACTTATGCCTTATGCCTTTTGCCTAATGCCTTCTAAACTCTATATTTGCCCCCGAAATGAGCAAGTTTTGCAAAAATATATTATTGCCTTTGGTAGCGTTTGCAACCGTCTTTACCACAGGCTGTTACGAGCCGTCGGATTTTGATGCGTTCGGTTCAGGCAATCAGACGGTTGTGATTGAGGCCTGCATTACGGACTCCGACTCGCTCAACACAATCATAATATCGAAATCGGTTCCGGCCTCCGACACCAACAACTGCGAGTTTGTCGATGATGCTATAGTCATGCTACGCGACGACATGGGAAATTCGGCGGAAGTAATCAGCATCGGCAACGGCCGTTATAAGACATCGGGCTTAATCGGAAAACCAGGGCACGACTATCTTCTGACAGCCGAAATCGACGGATTTCGCTACAGT
>JAFZKK010000117.1 GCA_017551905.1 Salinivirgaceae bacterium | reverse complement strand
TTAATGAGTAGCAACTTGCTCTGATAACCCAATGGTATACAATAAATTATGAAAAGACTAATAACACTTCTGGTCGCCATTGCTTTTGCAGGGCAGGCGTGGGCATATGATTTTAAAAGTGGTGATTTGTATTACAACATTACAAGCGATTCCACGGTGGAAGTGACTTGTAAACATATATTTAGTGGAGATTATTTGGAGTTAACCACAGTAAATATTCCCCCCAAAATTATTCATAATGAAATTGAATATTGTGTTTCAAGCATTGGCTATATGGCGTTTGATGGTTGTATCAGTTTGAAATCTGTAACTATACCTAATTCTATAGTAATTATCGGTGAATCTGCGTTTGGTGGATGTGGTCTAACATCATTAACTATTCCTAATTCTGTTACCGACATTGGCGTAAGAGCGTTTAGTAATTGCAATGGTCTTAAATCTGTTACTATTCCTAATTCTATAACTAGAATAGATAGTTTCGCATTTGAATATTGTTCCGGCTTAACTTCGATAATTATACCAAATTCTGTCATAAGCATAGGGCTGTATGCATTCTGTGAATGCAAAAACTTAACTATTTATTGTGAACCAAGTTCAATACCTTCAGGTTGGGATAGTAATTGGAATCCCATCTGTCCGGTTGTTTGGGGCTACAAACCAACCCCCGTCGCCGAATCCACTGCCAACGCAGTGAACATCTACGCCTATGGCCGTAACATTGTTGTTGAAAACGCCACCGATGAAATCAGCGTTTATGATGCAATGGGACGTCTTGTGTGTAGAGACGTTGCGCGCAACGTCTCTACGATAACCCTAAATGCCACAGGTATTTACATCGTCAGGGTTGGCAACACCGCCAAACGTGTAGTAATCAATTAAAATTAAAAATCAGTGTCGTCTGTGTTCCCGATGGCTATCGGGATTGTGCGAAACTCAAAAATCGAAAATCATAAATCAAAAATAACTATGAATCTTCTACTTATAAGCAACTCAACAATGGCCGGTGAGCCGTATTTGGAGTATTCGAAAGACGAGATTGTGAAATTCATCGGCAAGTGCCAAAACATAGTTTTCATTCCTTATGCCGCCGTCACGTTCAGTTTCGACGACTACGAGGCCAAACTGAACCGCCGTTTCAAAGAGTTCGGAATGGCTGTGAAATCGATACATCGGTTTGAAAATCAGGCGGAAGCCATCGAGACGGCCGATGCCATTGTGGTGGGCGGTGGCAACACCTGGAACCTTGTGCGCCATCTGCACCAAAACGGCCTGATTGAGCCTGTTCGCCGCCGAGTGCTGGCAGGAACGCCCTATGTGGGCTGGAGCGCTGGTGCCAACGTGGCGTGCCCTACAATGCAGACAACCAACGATATGCCCGTGGTCGACCCGCTGGGCTTCGACACATTCGGGCTGGTACCGTTCCAAATCAACCCGCACTACACCGACAAGCAGATTGAAGGCCACGGCGGCGAGACACGTGAGGAGCGTATTATCGAGTATCTGGCGGCCAACCCAAAGATGAGGGTTGTGGGCTTGCGCGAGGGTTGTATGCTGAAAATCAGCGGCGAGCACGTCGAGTACATCGGCAAACAAAGCCTGCGTCTGTTCATCAACGGCCGTCAACCCATTGAGATTGAGCCTGATGACGATTTCGATTTCCTACTCAAATTCTAACCGCTGATGTGGCAGATAATTTCGGGTAGTTTGCTTTTGAGCCTTGTCCACGCCGCCATCCCCAACCATTGGCTGCCCATTGTGGCCATCGGCAAGAGTCAGCGCTGGACAATGCGCGAGACGCTGAACGCCACGGCGCTCATTGGCGCGGCGCACATTGCAAGCACCATTGTGGTGGGCGTGCTCATCGGTCTGGCGGGATTCAAACTGTCGAGCAGTCACGCCGAAATCACCCATTGGGTGGCACCCGCCGTGTTGGCTGTTTTGGGCCTGATTTTCATTGTTTCCGATGTTGTCAGTCACGGCCATCACCATCACGACCATTTCGACGACGCCAAGTCGGGCCGCAGCAAGCGCGCCATCATCGGGTCGATGGTTTTGGCGATGTTTTTTTCGCCCTGCATCGAGTTGGAAGTCTATTTTCTGCCCGCTGGAACCTTTGGCTGGCAAGGCATTGCGGTCACATCGGCCATCTATCTGGCGGTCACCGTTGGCACAATGCTGATGCTGGTTTACGTTGGCACCAAAGGGCTCAACCGCCTGAACTGGCACATTTTCGAGCATCATCAAAAGACGGTCACTGGCACCATTCTGATTGCCTTGGCCGCACTGTCGTTTTTAATCGATTGAAAATGAAGAAACTCTTTGTCATACTGATGGTTATGATGGGAATGGCGGTGCAAGCGCAGATAATTGTGCCCAAGCGCGACAAGGCGTCAATCCAAACGCCACAGCCCGAATATTCGTTCTGTATCAGTCTGTTGCCTACTGCCAATGGCGGCACGGTGAGCTACGGCATCCACATGCTGACGGTTGACAAGAAGGTGAAAGTCACTTTTCTCACTTTCGACACGTTCATTAGGCAGTTCAGCGGTTCCGAGCCTTCGCGCGCCAACCCCGACCGTATCAACAATTTGAAAAATAACGAAATCAACCTTCAGACAATCAAAGATTTGTGGAAACTGCGCTATGCCACTTATCCGTTTGGCAAATCGCCCGAAAAAGGGTGGGGTGGACAGACGGGAATGCCTTCCGAGGCGCAGATGCAGATACTTGCCAAATATGGAGTCGAGCGCATCGGCGACGTCATTTATGGCGAAAACCTGATGAATCTGTTAATCGATATGGAGAACCCGACCTGGGTGCAGATTTATAAAAACGCGCAGAAGCAATAAATTGAAAATCAGCTAAAACTCCACTATGCGGCTGTCGTCGCCGGTGGCGGTAATTTTCACGGTGGTGAAATGCTCGGGCATTATGTCCTCAATCTTCTCGGGCCACTCAACAAAGCAATATTCGTCGCCGAAAAAGTAGTCCTCGTAGCCCAGATTGTAGGCCTCCTCAAGGTTTTTTATGCGGTAGAAATCGAAATGGAAGATGCGCCCGGCAGCCGAAGCGTACTCGTTTATTATGGCGAAGGTCGGGCTTGAGACGATGTCGGTGGTGCCAAGTTGCTCGCACACAGCCTTTATGAACGTGGTTTTGCCGGTGCCCATCGAGCCGTAGAAAGCAAAATGACGCTTACCCTCAGTAGCCGCCAGAAACTCCTTCGCCGCTTTGTCAATATCGCCTAACGATTTTATTTCGATTTTCATTGTAAAAGTTTAGAGTTTAGAAGATTAGAGTTTAGAGTTTAATGTTTAAAGTTTAACGGGTTGAATATATATATTACTCATTAATCATTTATCATTAAACATTAATCACTTCGTTATAGTTATCGTTAATGTTTACGTTTTCGTTAGTGTCAGTGTCAGCGTCAGTGTTTTCGTTTACGTTTTCGTCAGCGTCAGTGTTTTCGTTTTCGTTAGTGTCAGTGTCAGTGTTATAGTTATCGTTTTTCGTCATCGTTAATCGGCGTAACCGTCACCTCTTTCTCAAACGGGCGGTTCAGAATCATATTCTCGATTATGACGGGATAGAATTTGTATTCGAGCGCGTGGATTTTTTGCGCCACTTTTTCGGCGTTGTCGAGCGGTTCGATTTTTATTTTGGCCTGGAAGACAGTTGTGCCCTCATCGTAGTTGGCGTCAATTTTATGTATGGTGATGCCCGACTCTTTCTCGTGCGCCTCAACAACCGCCTTGTGAACCTTGTCGCCGTACATTCCCTTGCCGCCGTATTTTGGCAACAGCGACGGGTGGATGTTCAGAATCCTGCCTTCGTACTTGTCGACAATGCTGACGGGCAGCAACACAAGGAATCCGGCCAGAATTATCCAGTCGATTTTCAGCTCGGCCAAAAGGTTTTGCACCTTGTCGGTCTCAAGAAACTCGCTCCGGCTGAACACATACGACGGAACTTTCAGATACTGAGCGCGTTCAAGAACGTAGGCGTCGGCTTTGTTCGATATTATAGCCGCCACTTCAATCTCGTTCGATTTCGCGAAATATTTTGTGATGTTTTCTGCATTTGAACCTGACCCTGAGGCCATTATTGCAAGTCGTATCATAATGGTAATGAATTGTCTGTCTGTAAGTTTTCGTATCCTGTGTCGATTTGTGTGGGTGTTTGCGCCGATGTGGTGGCAAGCTGGTCGCAGCGCTCGTTGAGCGGCACGCCGTTGTGCCCTTTCACCCATTGGAATCTGACATTGTGCTGGTTATAGACGCGCCAGAACCGCATCCACAAGTCGGAGTTTTTTTTGCCTTTGAAGCCTTTTTTTATCCAGTCTTGCAGCCAACGTTTCTCAACAGCGTCGACAACATACTTCGAATCGGAATATACAAGCACGTCGCAGCCCGGATTTTTCAAGGCTTCGAGACCTTTGATGACGGCCATCAGCTCCATCCGGTTGTTGGTTGTCAGGCGGTATCCTTCCGATAGTTCCTTCATATATTGTCCGCTGACAAGCACTGTGCCGTAGCCTCCGTTGCCTGGGTTGCCCGATGCCGAGCCGTCGGTGTATATCGTTATCTGTGGCATTTGTCAGAAAAAATTGCGGCGCAAAGATAGAATAACCACGCAAACTTATATCTTAGCAAAGCGAAATCGCAACATAATCGTAAATCGAAAACTATGGAATGGGGTTCGAAAGGTGTTTTAGGCAATCTGATGCCTTGTGAGGAGATGCTCGAGGTGGGGCATCAGCGTAAAAAACTGCGGATAGCGATAGCCAAAGAGTCGGCTCCCGACGAGACACGTGTGGCCATGGCGCCCCATTCGGTGGGTTTTTTAGTCAACTGCGGACACGAGGTTTTTGTGGAGGCCGGCGCCGGCGAGCGCACCCATTTTGCCGACCAGAAATATGTTGACCAAGGCGCTATCATTGAGCCGGTTAAGAGCAACATCTACGCCTGCGATGTTATTGTCAAGGTGCTTCCGCCCAACGAGGAGGAGCTGTCGCTGATGAAGGGGCGCCAGGTGCTGTTCAGCTCCTACGATGTCAATTTGCAGCCGCGGCAATATATCGAAAAGCTTATGGAGCTGAAAATCACGGCCGTAGGTTTCGAATTTTACAAAGACTCGCACGATGATGTCTATCCTATAATACAGAGTTTCAGTGAGATATCGGGAACGACATCGATATTGATTGCCGCCGAGTATCTGAGCAACGCTCACGGCGGAAAAGGCGAGATGCTGGGCGGAATAAGCGGCATCAGTCCTACCGATGTTGTGATTCTGGGTGCCGGCACGGCTGCCGAGTACGCCGCACGTACGGCCATGGGATTGGGCGCGTCGGTCAAGGTTTTCGACAAGTCGATAAACCGCCTGCGCGAGTTGCAGCACCGCCTCGGAATGAAGATTTTTACGTCGGTTTTGCAGCCGCTGGTTTTGCTCAAGGCCTTGCGCTCGGCCGATGTGGTGGTTGGCGCGCTCTACGAGAACGGTCGCGTCCGCGATTTCATTGTCAGCGAGGACTCGATAAAACAGATGAAGCCCAACTCGGTGATTGTCGATTTGTGCATGAACCAGGGCGGATGCTTCGAGACATCGGAGGTTACGTCGCTTGCCAACCCAACGTTCAACAAGTACGGAGTTGTCCACTATTGTGTGCCGAATATTCCAGCAAAAGTTTCGCGCACAGCCACTTATGTGCTGAGCAATATTCTCGGTCAGATAATTATCGAGCTTGGCGATACGGGCGGCATCAACCAAATGGTGAAAGAGAACGCCGGTTTGCGTGCCGGTGTTTATGTCTATAACGGAATTCTTACCAACGAGGTGATTGGCAACCGTTTAGGTCTGCCGTCGCAAGACATAAATCTACTGTTGGCGGCATTCTGACGGTTTTTGCAAAGCACAAAAAAAAGCGTGTCATCGGTGGCACGCTTTTTATTTTTTATTCAATACAGCCTTATTGCATATACTGGTTGATGAGCCGCATCATCTTGCTGATATTTACCGGTTTGCTAATAAAACCATCGAATTTGACATTAGGCAGCGACGAAAGGTTCAAGTCGGTGTCGTAGCAAGTGTGCGCTATGACGGGCAGGTTGGGGCGTTGTTTCCTGATTTCGATTGTGGCGTCGATGCCGTTTATTTCAGGCATGCGAATGTCCATAAGCACCAAATCGATTTTGGAATCGCCGACGGCCATGTCGATGGCTTCGCGGCCATTGCAGGCTCTTACTATTGTGACGTTGGTAGGTGCCAGCACCCGCTCCAGAAACAAGTAGTTAATCTCCTCATCTTCAGTAATAAGGATTTTCTTGCCCTTCCAGTTATATTCCTCGTCTATCATCTCACTTTATCTAAAAACACGCTAATTTATACAAATAAACTGAAATTCCATCTATTTGTCGACAACACATCGTATTATTTTTTGTGCGCTGTCGGGTTGCAGTTCGATGTTTTGGCTTTGACTGATGTCTTTTTCGAGGGTTATGGTCATTACGGCGTCCACCTCGTTAATCTGCCAGTCGGTGGCTTTCACCGGGCTGCCATCGGCCGATATTTTCATTGTCACAAGCGACTGGTTGAACAGGCATTTGGCGTCGTTGGCGTAGAGTTTTATTTGGTTGCCGCCGGCTTTTGCCATTACAATCTGCGGCACAACGGTCCACTCTTTCAGCTTGCTGATGTAGCCTATCAGTTCGCGTGCGTTCTTAATATGCTGACGCACAGTCGGATGCCAGTCGATACCAAGTCCGTCTTTCTGGTTTTGCTCGCTCAACTCGAAAAAATGCACCTTCCCTTTGTTGGCGGCATTGGCGCGGCTCACCACTGTTTGCACGCACTGGCGCTCAAGGGCAAGCTCGTCGCCGCCCAGCATCGGCCCAATAAGGCAGATAATATCAGGATTGGTGTAGTTTGTCTGAATCTGACTTATTAAATATAGGTATCGGTCGATGAATTTGGCCGTATCAACTCCCGGTGTGCTGAAATCGTTGGTTCCCAGATTGATACACACAAGGTCGGGCTTCTGGCGGAAGTCGAATTTTGGTTTGGCGTCGTAGAGGAAAGTGCGGTCGTAGTTGTTCGACATGCAGTCGGCATTGCCTTCCGACGGCCCGGCGTAGTTGCGGTAGATGCCGATGCCCGACCGGCTTGCCACCAGCGGTCGCGCGTTGAAGCTGCGTGCTGTTATGGCGGCGTAGGTCATGTAGTGGTTCTCGGTTGAGGCGCCGAAACGCTCGCCCAACCGCCCCTCGTTGCCGTAGCCACAGGTTATCGAGTTGCCTATGAATTCGATTGTCAACTCGCGATTGTCGCGCATCGGAATAATGGTGCCGTCGGTGCCCAAATCGAATCCGAGGAATGTCGTCTTGCCAAACTCCAACTCGCTAATTTTCACTATTTCAATCTCGTGCACGCTTTTCTGACCAAATTCGGCAATGGTGTAGGTGCCTTTGCCTTTGTTGGGTTTCAGCTTGCCGGTGTAAACATTGTCAACTATCACGGCAAAGTAATTCTCGCCTTTCTCGTCGTTAAGCACCACGCCAGCCTTCTCGGCATCGACGGTGGCGCGGATTGAGACGCCCGAATAGGAGAATTGCGGTGCTTCGGGCTTGCTGAAATCGATACGGCCGCTGTATTCAATATCGGGGTTGGTTGCCATTATTAGCGCCGCGGCCAGAGTTGCAAGCAAATGCATATTGTTGTGGTTTTAAAGTGAAGTTTCAGAATCGGTTTAAAAAAAGTCCTGCAAACAGGAGAGTATCCCATCTGCAGAACTTTTGCTGTTAAGCTGGCAATGCCGTCAGATTTGCGGTCCGAACGGTATTTTGAAGTCGAAGCCCCACTTTGCCAATGTGCCGGTGTAGTACAGAGCGCAGAATACAATCAACAGAATGATAATTAGATACAGTATTTTTCGCCAAACCGGAATGCCTTTTTGTGCAAACGGGTCTTTCAGTTTCAGTTTCGGATAGCTGGCAATCTTGGTGAGCGTTGCGCCAAAGATGATGTTCACCATTATGTCGGCGTTGACAGCCCAGCCGTTGGCGTTGAGCACCGGAGCCAGGTTGCGTTTGCGCAGCTTCAGCCATGCCATTATCATCGACGGACCTGATATGACAACTATAATGCCCACAATGATAGCAAGGTATTCATACCAGTGGAAACCGCTTAATCCCTTGGCTACAGCCGCAAGTGCGCTGCCTAACATGCCTAATGCCATACCAATGGCGGCAAAGATACCGGCGAATTTGGCTATGTCGAAAGGCATTGCGGCGGCCGGTTTCTCGCCGTCGGCGGGTGCTTTGGCGGCTATTTTGGTGGTTGTCTCCTCCATCATCTTGGCGTCTTTTTCGGCGGCGCGTTTGTTAATCAGGTTCTCAACCCAAACCGAAATGCGGCGGTAAGGCGACCAGAATGCCTGGCGGATGCTTATAGGGTTCTCGATGATTTTTGTCACTGTGGCGTCCCAGTCGAGGCCGTTGCGGTCGTAGAAGACGGCGTTTTTGCCAACCATAAGGTTGTTCACCTCGCCGCTGGTCATCACGGCCACAATCTGCATTGTCTCGCTCTTGGTTTTCGAAACGCAGTCGCAGTAGAGCAGATACATTCCGCTGAAGCTGGCCATGGTGTTGTGTTTGCCCATGTCGGCCACTTTGATGCAGAGGTCGCAGCTGCGCTGGTCGATGTAGAGCGTGCCGGCCTGGAACATCGCTTTTTTGCTGCGGTCGTAGAAGTCGAGCAGCGTGACGTAGTTGCGGAGCAGTGTGGTGAAGTCGCGGCAGAGGTGCAGCAGCTTGTCAACCTCGTTGATGCTGTTGGCTTCCGACTCCAGGGCCTTGTCTTGCTCAACAAGAGCCAAAAGGTCGGCTTTGTGGTCGGCTTTCAGTATGTTGCTGATGACATCGGCGCCAAGCGATTCCACAAGGCTGCCTTTCTTGCTGTCGAGCCAGGCGATGAATGGCGCGAATTTGGCGCCAACGCTCTGCCAGTCGGCTTCGGTTATTGTGTCTTTTTTGGCGAAATCGGCGTCAAAAACCACGCTTTTCAAAGTGCCGAAGGCGGCCTGCCAAGCTGGGTTTATGGCGTCAATTTTCAGAGTCAGTGTGCCTTTCGTGTTTATTTTCGAAAGCGGATATTCGGCAATTTCGTTGCCGCACTCGGTCAGGTTTTTGCTACTGATAGCCTCAAACTGGCTTGGGGCAACGTTCAGTTGTTCTTCGGCGTTGCTGTCGAATGCCGATAGTTTGCAGCGCAGGAAGTAGTCGTCAACTTTCGGTTTTATGGCTTGATAGGCGGCCAAGGCTGCGGCTGTGTTTTCGCCGTAGGGCAGGGTGGTGGCTTTCTGCCAGGCGTCGTAGTCGGCGCAGTTGGCGTAGAAAGCTTCAATCTGGTCGGCGTTGACACCGTCGGCACCGCTGCGGTCGATGGTCGAGCCTATCGTCTTGATACAGTTTTCGATAACGGCTTTCAGGTCAGCGTCGTCGGTTGAGTCGGCAGTTATCACACCATCGCCGTTGAAACGTGTCTTGGCGAAGATTGCCATGCTGTCGGCGGTGTCGGCAATGGTAAGCACATCGCCCTCTTTGCCTAAGTTGCTGAGAATCTGTTTGGCCGAGGCGTAAATCTTTTTGCCGTTGTCGGTTTCCTGATTGATGTTGTTCAGGTTGATTTCGCCTTTCTGTTCAAACAGCAAGTCGTTGGTTTTCAGAATCGAAGTCAGCCAATCGGCGGCTTCAATCACCTCGTTGACACGGATTTTTCCATCGTTGTCGATGTCAAGCATGGCGAGTGTTTTCTCGTCAAGTTCCAAACCTTTGACGGGGCAGCTGAGCACTGTCCACAGCTTCTGGTCGAGTTCGCCAAGATGCGCGATGTCCTCGCCCTTTGTGATATTTACGCGTGTGACTCCGCCAACCCCGGCAAAATCCCACTTGTAGCCTTTGGTTTTTTCCATATTATTAAAATTTAGTCTGCCAATATAGTTGAAATAGCTATCGGGTGTGGCATTAAAAATCTAAAAATCTCTGAAATTCTGTTTCCGTTTGCAATTTGTTAATTTAAATGTGTCGCGTTTGTTGTCTATTATTCGGCACACATTTAAATTGCGCCAAAATAGCAAAGCAATGAAGCAATATCTTGACATGCTGTCGCACATTCTTGAGACGGGCGACACCAAAAGCGACCGCACCGGAACGGGCACTATAAGCACTTTCGGCTATCAGATGCGGTTCAACTTGAACGACGGTTTTCCGTGCCTGACAACAAAAAAACTGCACCTGAAATCGATAATCCACGAGCTGTTGTGGTTTCTGGCCGGCGACACCAATGTCAAGTATCTGCAAGACAATGGTGTGCGTATCTGGAACGAGTGGGCCGACGCCGACGGCAATCTGGGGCACGTCTATGGCTACCAGTGGCGCTCGTGGCCGGCTCCCGACGGCTCGCACATCGACCAAATCAGCAAATTGATACACGACATCAAGACCAACCCCGACTCGCGCCGCCTGATTGTGAGCGCTTGGAACGTGGCCGACATCGACCACATGGCTCTGCCGCCGTGCCATGCGCTGTTCCAGTTCTATGTGCGCAACGGCCGCCTCTCGTGCCAGCTCTACCAACGCAGCGCCGACGCTTTTCTGGGCGTGCCGTTCAACATCGCTTCGTATTCGCTCTTGACAATGATGGTTGCGCAAGTCTGCCATCTGCAGCTGGGCGAGTTTATCCACACCTTCGGCGATTTGCACATATATAACAATCACCTTGAGCAAGTTAAGTTGCAACTCACCCGCGACCCGCGTCCGCTGCCCACAATGTGGATAAATCCTGAGGTTGACGACATCTTCAAGTTCAAATACGACGATTTCCGCCTCGACAACTACAACCCGCATCCGCATATCAAGGGCGAAGTGTCGGTTTAACTGAATTAAACTGACTTAAATCAGTTTGGCTGCAATGCAAATATTGTCGGCGCAGAGTATTGTTTTTTCTGTCGTCTGATTAAATTTATGCGTTGTTTTTAATCGCTTGATTATGAAAGAGAAGATAAACACGCTGCATAAGGTGATAATAGTGCTGAGTGCGGTATTGATATGCGTTTTGATAGTGGGTTTGGTGCTGGCGGCTGTCGGTATTGAACCTGTTGGAGGAGTGTTTGTTATAGGTGTGGCTACGTTTCTTGCCGCACTGGTTATCGCATCGACACTCTTTTTCCTTTTCAGGCGAAAGCTGCGCGACGGCGTTTTGGCCAACATCCTGCGCCGCGAGGCCAACTTGAAGGCGCACACCAAGGAACTTCAGACTGTGTTGCAGAACATTAGCGAGGCGCTCATCACTGTCGACCGCAACGGAAATATCTGGAGCGTGAACGATGTGGCGCTTCAGCTCACGGGTTTCAGCCGGAATCAGGTTGTGGGGCATAACATAGTGTCAATCTTCAATATAAGCGATAAAGAAGGCACCAAACTCGACCGTTTTATTACCGACACTCTTAACGGTCACGACAAGACCTTGCTCCCCGATGGCGCCATGCTGACACGCAAAGACGGCAAACAGGTGCCGGTTGAGGGAACCTTCTCGCCAATGAAGAACGAGCTGAACATGATGACAGGCTTTGTTGTCACTTTCAACGATAATTCCGACGCTTACTACAAGCAGGAGCTGTTGGCGCAGGGTGTCGATTCGTATCAGATGATTTTCAACATGAACCCGCACCCAATGTGCATCTACGACTTGGATGAATACAAAGTGCAGATGACCAATCAGGCGGTGAGCGAGATTTTGGGCTATTCTGTTGAGAAAGTGATAAATACGAGCATTTTCAATTACATTCCGTCGCAGTATGCCACAATGATGAAAACGGCCGACCCGTTCTTGGAGAAGAAGATTCAGAACGACGACCGCTTCTATCTTTTAGGCAAGGATGGCGTGCCGGTTTGCATGCTGAAATCGTCGTTCGCCATTAAATTCAACGGCAAAAAGTGCCGCTATGTGCTTTTCTCCGAAATGCCCGACGAGAAGCTTGCCGCCGACATATCGAGCCTTCAGCGCCGCTACAAGCAGATGATGGACAGCACGCCCGAGGCCATTCTTGTCCATAACCTCGATGACAAGATAACATACGTTAACCAATTCTGTGTCAATCTGTTCCGCGCCACTGGCCCCGAGCAGCTTGTTGGCCGCAACCTGAAGACGATTTATGCCGAAGGTGTTTTTGACAGCATCCGCGCGCAGATTATCAAGCTGACTTCCAAGCAGAAAGAGTCGGAAGAAGCCGACCGCGACATGGTCCGCCTCGACGGCACTCATTTTGTGGCGTCGCTTGTGGCCACCTCGTTTGTGATGAACGGCGAGATGTATATCCAAGTGCTGATAAAAGAGAAGCATGCCAATGACGATTCCGCAGCCAGCACCGACAGCGATTTCCGCAACCTTACCGACATTGGCGACCTGCAGATTTGGAAGTTCGACACTAACAGAAGCCTTGTGTATGCCAATGCGGCTCTCACTTACTTTGTGGGCGACACGGGCAAATCGTTGCTCAACGGCGACGAGTGGCGCAAACTTGTTCATCCCGAAGACAGGGAGTCGCGGTTGCCGGCGGCCCGACAGATGATGGAGCGCTACGATGACCTGCAGACCGAGGTGCGCTTGCTCTGCGGCAACGGCAGCTACTACTGGTTCTACGTCTGTGCCACGCCAAACTTCGATGCGGTGGGCAAATTCATCGGCTACATCGGCTACAACATCAACATAAACCGGCGCAAACTGGCTGAAATAGAGATGGAAAAGGCGAAGAAACAGGCCGAGGAGAGCTTGCGGCTCAAATCATCGTTTCTGTCAATACTGTCGCACGAGATTCGCACCCCGATGAACGCCATTATCGGCTTCACCGACCTGTTGAAGATGAACAGCTCGCCCGAAAACGTCAGCAAGTACATCGACATAATTCAGCGCAACGGCTACAATTTGCTGTCGATAATAACCAATACGGTCGAAGCGTCGAAAATCGATTCGAACCAGATTACGCTCAACAACGAAAAGTTTGATATCCGCCAACTTGCCGACGAGGTTTTTGCCGATGCCCAGCTGCGCAACGACAATAATCTGGTGATGACGCACAACAACCAGTTGCCGCCGAAGATGATAATTGTGTCGGACAAGTTCAAAATCCGCCAGTTGCTCAACTATGTGCTCGACAACGCCCTCAAATACACGCCAAGCGGCAGCGTCACAATGGAGTCGGCCTTGCGCGACGACAAGATGGTGTTTACCATAGTCGATACCGGAATTGGTGTGGCCGAAGTGGATAAAGAACGGATTTTCAAGAAGTTCTACCGTGTCGATAATACCAGCACCATTCAGTCGCGCGGTGCGGGGTTGGGCTTGCATATCACTCAGGCTTACGTCAATGTTTTGGGCGGCACAATCAAGTTCGACTCGTCGGTCGATGTAGGCTCGATGGTTACAATCGAGATTCCGTGCGTCAAAGAGGAGACGGAGCAGGCGGTGCGTGTACCCGATTCGGGCTTGTTTTCGAAGCAGAAATCGGTTGTGCTGGTGGCCGAAGACGACGAGTTCAACGCAATCTACATATCGACCATCCTTGAGGGCGCCGGCTATCAGGTGCGGCTTGCCTACGACGGCGAGGCTGCGGTCAAGGCCGTCCGCGACGAATCCGACATAAAATTAGTGCTTATGGACCTGCAGATGCCTATAATCGACGGTTTCGAGGCGCTGAATCAGATAAGGCAGTTCAACACCGATATTCCGGTGATAGCGCAGACTTGCTTCGCACTGTCCGATTTCCGTTACAAGATGAAAGACAACGACTTTGCCGATGTAATGTACAAGCCGCTGCAGAAAGACCGTTTGCTCGAGATTGTCGGAAAATATATGGGAAGGGATGAGAACGAAAACTAAAACGATAACGATAACGATAACACTGACGCTGACACTAACACTAATACTAACGAAAACGATAACACTGACGAAAACACTGACACTAACGTAAACAGAAAACTCAAACCACTTATGCCTTATGCCTTATGCCTTTTTAACTTAAAACTTATTAACTCTAAAATTCTAACCCTCTAAACTTCTAACCTTTCACAATGAAAATCGTAATCTGGGACTGGAACGGCACTTTGCTCGACGATGTGCAGATAGGCATTGAGGCCATGAACATTCTTCTCCGCCGCCGGAGTTTGCCGCTGTTGACAGTTGAGCGTTACAAGCGACTGTTCACCTTTCCCGTCAAAGATTATTACGCAGCCATAGGCTTCGATTTTGATGCCGAGCCGTTCGAGAAACCGGCCATTGAGTATATGGACGAATACTTCCGCCTCATGCCACAAGCCACATTATATAAAGGCACGAAAGAGTTGCTCGATTGGCTTAACAGTCAGGGTGTCAAACAGATAATAATGTCGGCAATGGAGCAGGAGGTGCTTGAGAAATCGGTTGCCGGATTGGAAATAACCAGCTGTTTTTCAGATATATGCGGCTGTAGCAATCATTATGCCAACGGCAAGGTTGAGCAATGCCAGCAGATGATGCACCAATTGAAAATTCAGCCCGCCGATGTGCTTTTTATTGGCGACACCCTTCACGACAGCGAGGTGGCCGACAAAATAGGCTGCCGCTGCGTGCTTATGGCTCACGGACATCAGAGCCGCAACCGGCTCAAAACCAGCGGCCACCCGGTGCTTGCCGATTTTGGGGAGTTGAGGAGGTGGATTGAAAAAACTCTGTAACCAAGTGGTAAACAGCTTCGTGGCGATTTTGACAGAATTATCGTCAGTAACATTATTCTGTTGCCGTTTTCCGTTGGTGTTTGTGCTAAAAAAACTAATTTAGAGCCGAAATAAACACGAACATTATGTACATCGGAATAGCAGGAAACATAGGCTCCGGCAAGACAACGCTCACGGGGCTTTTGGCGAAAAATTTCAAGTGGGAGGCCCATTACGAGGAGGCCGACAACCCGTATATGAACGACTTTTACAACGACATGCAGCGCTGGTCGTTCAACTTGCAGATATTCTTTCTGAACAGCCGCTACAATCAGATTTTGAAGATATTGAAATCGGGCAAGACGGTTATTCAAGACCGCACCATTTACGAGGACGCCCACATATTTGCGCCCAATCTGCACGATATGGGTTTGCTCAGCACTCGCGACTTCAACACTTATTTTTCATCGTTCGAACTGATGAGCAAGTTCATTCAACCGCCTGATTTGCTGATATATCTGCGCGCTTCGGTGCCGACTCTTGTGCGCAACATACAAAAGCGCGGGCGCGACTATGAGAGTTCAATACGCATCGATTACCTGAAGCGTCTGAACGAGCGCTACGAGGCTTGGATTTCGAAATACGACCTTGGCAAGCTCCTCATTTTCGATGTCGACGACTTGAATTTTACCGAGAATCAAGACGACTTGCGTACCGTTCTCGACCGCGTCGACGCTGAGCTTCACGGCCTTTTCTGATAGCTGATGAACACTTTGCAGGAGATAATCGAATTTGAAAAGTTCGACCATCTCGAATGGTGTGCGCGGCAGATTGTTGAGGGTTTCATCACCGGACAGCACAAAAGTCCATATCACGGCTTCTCGGTTGAGTTTGCCGAACATCGGCTTTACAATCAGGGCGAATCAACCAAGCATATCGATTGGAAACTGTTCGGCCGCACCGACAAACTCTTTGTCAAGCGGTTCGAGGAGGAGACCAATATGCGCTGCAACATCTTGATTGACACATCCGCTTCGATGCAATTTCCTGCCAATCAGCGCGATAACAAACTTGCGTTTTCTGTCTATTCAGCCGCAGCGCTCATTCATCTTCTGCGTCGTCAGCGCGATGCAGTAGGTTTGACTTTCTTTAGCAACGGCATTGATTTTCAGACCGAATCGAAGTTGTCGGAGGCGCACGCCAAGATGCTTTATACAGAACTGAACCGCTTGCTCACGACCGAATTCAAGCCTTCGGAAACTTCTTCGACCGATGTTGCCGGCGCGCTCCATCTTATTGCCGAAAAAATGCGCAAACGGTCGCTCATAATACTCTTTTCCGACCTGTTTTCACCCGATTCGCAGGCTTTGTTCAGCGCTTTCGAGCACTTGAAGCACAACAAGCACGAGGTGGTTGTGTTCAGCGTTACCGACAACCGCCACGAGCTCGAATTACTTTATCCAAATCGTCCGGTTTGCTTTGTCGATATGGAGACGGGCGAGCGCATCAAGCTGAATCCTAACGAGATACGCGACAAGTATCAGCAATCGCTCAAATCGTTTGAGAGCGAGTTGCGCGAAAAATGCGCGCAGTATAACATTGAGTTTGTGGATGTTGACATTGCCCAGCCGTTCGATGTTGTGCTGACTGAATTTCTTATCAAACGGCAGATAATCAACTGACAGTCAATCGCTTTGCGAGCGTCAGACTTGTTTCTTCTCTAACGTCAGATAGCTGTAACTGAAATCGGTTTTTTGGTCGTCATTGATGTCAATACGCTCAATTTCAGTCCATTGCGAATAGTCTATCTCGGGGAAGAAAGTGTCGGCTTCAAACTTGCGGTGGATGAGCGTCAGGTAGAGTTTGGTGGCGAAAGGCAGCATTTGCCGGTAGATGCTGGCGCCGCCCATTACGAACGACTCGTCGTTTTCCGACAGCATTTTTATCGCCTCATCAATCGAATGAACAAGTGTCGCTCCGCTGAACTCATCGCCTGAACGGCTGGTAATCACAATGTTAGTACGCTCGGGCAGCGGACGTTTTGGCAAAGAGAACCACGTGTTGCTGCCCATCACAATTGTATGTCCGGTGGTTATGGCTTTAAAACGTTTCAAGTCGGCGGGGATATACGCCAACAGATTGTTTTTCAATCCTATGGCGTTGTTCTCATCGATAGCGACAATTATTGATAGAGGTTTTTGCGTTGTCATCGAAAGTGATTTTTTGATATGCAAAGCTACAAAAAAAGCCGGCACCAAAACGGCACCGGCCTTTGCATTATATCGCGGCAAGCGGATTAAAATGCCTTGATAATTCCCATAAAGTCCTCGCATTTCAGCGATGCGCCACCAATCAGGCCACCGTCGATGTCGGGTTTGGCGAACAGCTCGGGTGCGTTCGAAGCCTTGCACGAGCCACCGTAAAGGATTGATGTGTTCTCGGCAACCTCTTTGCCGTATTTTGCGGCAATCACCGAACGGATGTAAGCGTGAATCTCCTCGGCTTGGTCCGAAGTGGCGGTTTTGCCAGTGCCAATAGCCCAGATTGGCTCGTAGGCGATGATGATTTTCGAGAAATCGTCAGCCGAAAGATTGAACACCGAACCCTCGAGTTCAGCTTTAACAACCTCGTTCTGTTTGTTGGCCTCGCGCTCTGCCAGGCTTTCGCCGATGCAGAAGATAACCTTCAAACCGTTGGCCAAAGCCAGTTGAACTTTCTCTTTCAGGATGTCGTAAGTCTCTTTGTAGTACTCGCGACGCTCCGAGTGGCCAAGGATAACATACTCTGCGCCAGTCGATTTCACCATTTCGGCCGAAACCTCGCCAGTGAAAGCACCCTTCTCTTTGTCGGCGCAGTTCTCGGCACCTAAACCAATGATACTGTGGTTGATAACTTCAGAAACTTTTGCAAGGTGGATAAACGGTGTGCAGATAACCACGTCGCAGTTGGGTTTTGCGCTCAAAGCGCTGTTCAGCTCTTTTGCAAGAGCAATGCCTTCCTGAAGATTTTTGTTCATCTTCCAGTTGCCGGCAACTATTTTCTTTCTCATATCGATATGATTTAAACTATTAATTATAAATTAGTTACTATTCGTTTTCGTGTATCACTCTTTTGCGCGCAAGTAAGTAAAACGATGCGATAAATGCAAGCGATAAAATGAGCAGCCACGAGTAGAATGTGCGTTGTTTGGCCACTTGATAATCAATGCATTTGGCCAGCAGGTTGCCTTCGAAGAAGCGCACGGGCGGCAGGTCGGCAAGGTTCCATTTGCCGATAATCACGCCGTCTTTCACCACCATCAGACCAGGGTTCGAGCGGACGATGGTTTTGAGCGTCGTCTCGTCGCAGATGCAGATTTCGTAGGGCGGCTCGGCCACCTCGCGGAAACTCTCGATGGCATCGTCGGTCGAAGCTGTGAGCATTCGGAACGTGTAGCCCTGCGCCAGACAGAAGTCGGCCAAGCGGTTGATGCTGTCGGTGCGGCTCAAGTCCGATTTGTCGAGATTGTAGGCGATGAGCAGGAAGTTGTAGTTGTCGCTCGCCAGCACTTCGGCGGTCAGGTCCTCGCCGTCGGGGTTCACAATCGAGAAATCGTGGATTGGCGGCTCGTAGCCCTTCTTCACCAACGTGTGCTTGGCATCGACGAATGTCCAAGTGCTATCAGGCAAGTTGCTGATTTGAAACGTTTTCTGTTCGCCGTCTTTCTCATAGACGAAGGTGCTTTCCCAAACGTCGGCGGGTGCGCCAGCGGGGCGTTCCATTTTTTCGGGTATCGATGTGCCAACGCTATATGGGCGGAAATCAAGCACTTGCGTGTGTCGGTGCGAGTATCCGCAGAAAACGGCTATCGCCACAACCGATGCGCCCGAAAGCGCCCATTGCTCATTGACTGTCAGGCGGTTATCCGACTTATCGCGCCAAGCGAAAACCAAAATGGCGGCCGCCAGCAGCACAAGGTTTTTGAAGAACGTCTGCCAGTTGGTGATGACGAGCGCGTCGCCAAAGCAGCCGCAGTCGTGCACGGGATTGGCAATGGCAATGTAGAGCGTGAGCGGCGTGTAGAAAACCATAAAAGCCAGCACCAGCACTGAGCCGAGCTTGATTTGCAGATTGAAAAGCATCATCACGCCAAGTGTGAATTCAATCACATCCTGCAATATTGACAGTCCAAAGGCCAGTCCGTTGGCCCAGCCCATCCCGAAGGCGTTGAAATAGTCGATGAACTTGTAGGTTGAGCCCAGCGGGTCCACAGCTTTCACAAAGCCTGAAAATATGAACGTTACGCCGATGATTATTCGGCAGATTAGCAGTACGGTTGGTTTTAAGCGGTTCATTTTTTGTGGTTTAATCGTTTAATTGGTGAATCGTTTAGGGTTAGTTTTAAGTTTTCGAAGTTTTAAGTTTAAAGTTTAGAATGTTTAGCGCTTCGCTGTTTAGATAACTAACCATTCTCAACATTTATGCAGCCATTTTTAATTTTTCATTTATCATTTATCATTTATCATTCATCATTAATCACTTAATTCACTTATGCCTTTTGCCTAATGCCTAATGCCTAATGCCTTATCACTTGTACCTTATCACTTATAACTTAAAACTAAAAAACTCCTAACTCCTACCTCCTAAATCACCCCATATTTCGTCAGTTCCGCAACAATCGCCTCAAAGATATCATCTGGCGGAAGCATCTGATTGTCAGAGTTATAGCATTTTATCAGTTCGAAATTTTTTTCGGTTTGGGCAAGGTCGAGATACTCGCGGCGCACTTGCTCTTGAAAGTTGAGGTCGGCCTCGTGAATGTCTTGTTTTCCTTGCAGATAGCGGCGGTCGTCGCCCTCGCGGTGAGCAGTCAGGCTGCGGGTTGTGAAACTGAACGGCACATCGAGAAACAATGTCAAATCGGGTTGCGGAATTTGGTAATAGTTGAATTCCAACTCTTTAATCCATTGGCGCAACTCGTTTTTCTTTGCGGAATCGGCAATTTTTGCACCCTGATAGGCAAGATTTGAATAAACATAGCGGTCGATAATCACCAATTTGCCGTCGGCAATCCATTGATTGATAGTCTGTTTTGAATCGTTGCGGTCGCCAGCGTAGATGAGCGCCACAAGGTAGGGGTTCACCTGATTGTTGGCACCCAAATCGCCCCGCAGAAACATCGACACAAGATTGCCGAAAATCCCCTCATCGACACGCGGAAAATGGAGATATTCAAAAGGTATATTCTTGTTTCCCAACAAGTTCCGCAGTTTGTTCAGTTGTGTCGACTTGCCTGCGCCGTCAAGTCCTTCGATAACTATAAATGCCATTGTCTCGCTGTTTTCGGCAAAACTATCAAATTTTGGCAAACCGAACCAATCTGCAAAACAAGGAATAATGCATTTTATTTCGGTCGTTTTTTTATGCGGACACTAATTGTTTTATCTTCGCAACATATTCTGAATCAGAAAAGGTGATGAATTTAACAAGGCTGGCGTGTCTTTTTAGTTACTGACAAGCTGGTCTGATATTGTGATAATATGTTGAATTTGAGAAAAATACTCGTTTTTGTCCTGTCGCTTTTGATAACATCGGCGTATGCGCAGAACATATCGGTTGTGTCGTTCCAAAAGCTGGAGAACGACCTGACGGCGCGCACCCAAAGCATCGAAGACCAGAACGGAGAGCCGTGCGCGCTCATCAAAATTGTGGTTACGGGCAGCGGTTTTATGTTTGAAGGCGACGGGTTGGGCATTGTCAAAACCAAGCACAAAACGGGCGAATATTATATTTATGTGCCGCGCGGCGCCAAATACTTGACAATCAAACATAACGATTACGGAGTTCTGCGGCAGTACGCCTATCCCGAAAAAATCGAGAAACAGACAACCTACGAAATGAAAATCACGCTCGGCAAGGTTGAAGCCGATGGCAACTATCTTATTATCAAGGTTCAACCAGCTGAAGCTGCGATTACCGTCGACGGCGAGGTAATTGACCGCGACATAACTCCGTTCCTGAAATCGGGCGAGCATTTTTACAAAATTGAGTGCGAAAATTACACGACAAAAGAGGGCAAGCTGACTATCAGCAAAAGCGAAAAGACAAAGCTGGAGGTCAAACTTGAACGCTCACATGGCTATCTTACAGTTAATTACACGCCCGAAGATGCGCTGATTTACATCGATAACAAGCTGCAAACCGAAAAAACTCCGGCAAGGTTGTACTTGGAGTCGGGACAGCACAATCTGAGAGTTTCAAAGGAAAGATACGAAACGGTATATCAGCAAGTTACCATAAAAGAGGGTGTCAATCATGTTGTTGCCGGTCGTATGAAGGAGACGGCTATGGGCAAAGTTTATGTCAGCACAAATGTCAGCAACTCAAAGGTTTACATCGACAATAAAGAAATGGGACCGGCCGGGCAGAGTTATGATGTCGCTGTCGGTTCGCATCAGGTAAAGATAACACATTCAGGCTATTACGATGCTATTGTCGATGTTATGGTAAAAAACGGCGAGACAAAGAAAGTGAAGAAAGACCTGACTATGACAAAGGAGAAAAAGCAAGAGGAACAGCGCAACAAAAAATATAGCAAATCGGATAATCCTTCCAGGGGCTTCCGCTGGTTTATCGATGCGGGAGCTGGTTATAATGTTAACGAGGAAGTGTCTGATTATGTGCAATATTTAGGAAGCACAACTATTGGATATCAATTTGTTCCGGCTATATATTTGGGCATTGGCGCGGGCTGTCACTACTATAAGGGCATTGCCACCAACACTGAAAAGCTCAATATCGACAGCTTTATGACTTTCCCGGCATTCGGCTATTTGCGCTGGGAGACACGCGAAGGAGGAAGAAATATGTTTGCCGACATTTACTGCGGCTACACTCTGAAGGAAGATATTTGTGTGGGCTATTCGGTCGGTTACCGCTACAAAAACGCGAGTCTGTCGATTGGTGCCGAGCACGAGACTTATGACTATCTGAAGACTGGCGAATCGGGCAGTAAAACCACTTTCACCACTATGTTTTTAAAAGTGTCGGTGGACTTCGGTGCAAGGAGAATCAGGTAGGAGAGAAGGGTTGAAAATTTAATATTAGCGCACAAAAAAAAGCCGCAAGTTTCCCTGCGGCTTTTTATTATTCTCCCAATTGATTTCTACTTCTCAACCAGCACGTTAACCTTGTTGTTTTTGACTTCGACAATGCCGCCTTCGATGTCGAACAGTTGCTCGCTGTGGTCGGCGGTGTTCTCAACTATGCGTACCGTGCCTTTGCCAAGGGCCGATATTATCGGGGCGTGGCTGTTGAGTATCTCAAACGAGCCCATAACGCCAGGAACGCTGACCAATGTGGCCTCGCCCTTGTAAACCGACTTGTCAGGTGAAACAATCTCTACATTCATTTCTTTAAAAGTTTAGTGTTTAGATGTTTAGCGCTCCTATATTCAATTATCAGGATTCTTCCTGCACCAAGTGTATTGTAAAGTAATTATTACAATAGACAATATTGCAAGCAGAACTAAAATGATTGAGTCGCAACCAAAGCAGCCTCCAAGAAAAAACAAAGAACCACCCAATAAATTTCCAATACCCGTTATTAATCGGAATCGCTTTTCGTTCATTTGTTTTTTGCCACCATAAATCAACCATTTATCGACCTTGCCAGTCAGAATGACAACGCCCCAAACAAAACATATTATCCCAAATACGATTTCAAAAATCATAGCCTATTCTTTTTTGACTTCGGACTTCAGACTACAGACATCAGACAATCACAGAATTGGTCTTTCGTCTGTTGTCTGTTGTCAACAATTTACTTCTTCGCCTCTGCCAGCATTTTTTCGCCTTTGGCGATTGCGTCCTCAATGGTGCCCACAAGGTTGAAGGCCGCTTCGGGGTATTGGTCAACCTCACCGTCCATAATCATATTGAAGCCCTTGATGGTGTCCTCAATCTTAACAAACACACCCTTCAGGCCAGTGAACGCCTCTGCAACGTGGAACGGCTGCGACAGGAACCTCTGAACACGGCGTGCGCGGTGAACGACAAGTTTGTCCTCCTCCGACAGTTCGTCCATACCCAGAATCGATATAATATCCTGCAACTCCTTGTTGCGCTGCAGCAACTGTTTCACGCGTTGTGCCGTCTCGTAGTGAGCCTTGCCAACCACTTCGGCGGTCAGGATTCGCGATGTCGACTCCAGCGGGTCAACAGCGGGATAGATACCCAACTCCGAAATCTTACGGCTCAACACCGTTGTAGCGTCCAAGTGGGCGAATGTTGTGGCAGGTGCGGGGTCGGTCAAGTCGTCGGCAGGCACATACACGGCCTGAACCGAAGTGATTGAACCGTTCTTTGTTGAAGTGATTCGCTCCTGCATATTACCCATTTCAGTGGCCAGAGTCGGCTGATAGCCCACGGCCGAAGGCATACGTCCCAGAAGTGCCGAAACTTCAGAGCCAGCCTGCGTGAAACGGAAGATGTTGTCGATGAAGAACAGGATGTCGCGGCCTTTGCCCGAGCCGTCGCCGTCGCGGTAACTCTCCGCAACTGACAAACCCGACAGAGCCACACGTGCACGTGCGCCAGGGGGTTCGTTCATTTGGCCGAACACCATAGCCAGTTTCGAGTTCTTCAGGGCGTTCTTGTCAACCTTCGACAGGTCCCAGCCGCCTTCTTCCATACTCTTTTTAAACTCCTCGCCGTAGTCGACGATTCCAGCCTCAATCATTTCGCGCAGAAGGTCGTTGCCCTCACGGGTGCGCTCACCCACGCCAGCAAACACCGAGATGCCCGAATAGCCGATGGCGATGTTATTGATAAGTTCCTGAATAAGCACTGTCTTGCCCACACCAGCGCCGCCGAACAGACCAATCTTGCCGCCCTTTGTGTAAGGCTCAATCAGGTCGATGACCTTGATACCCGTGAACAGCACCTCCGATTCGGTCGAGAGTTGGTCGTAGGTTGGCGCGGGACGGTGAATCGGGTAGCCGTTCTCCTTCGGCAACAGACCGATGCCGTCGATGGTGTCGCCCGTAACGTTCATTAGTCGGCCGTTGATTTGTTCGCCCACAGGCATTTTGATAGGTGCGCCAGTGGCCGTAACCTCAACTCCGCGGCTCAAACCGTCGGTCGAGTCCATTGCGATGGCACGAACCGTTTTCTCGCCAATGTGTTGCTCCACTTCGCACACAAGAGTGCTGCCGTCGGCACGCTTTATCTCGAGCGCGTCCAGAATGTTAGGCAGATTGCCTTCCTGTTCAAAACTAACGTCGACCACAGGGCCGATGATTTGAACAATTTTACCAATATTCTTCGCCATATCTTTGAAAGATTAATAGTTACACTTTTTTATTTGTCGCGGTTCAGCAGTTTTTGGCTCAATTCGCGCAGCGGACTCACGTCTAATCCTTTCGCACTCAATTTATCCAAAATCTGCGTTGCCTCGTTATCGTATTCCTCAATTTTTTTCTGACTCATTTTGTCGATGCCGTACTTCAGATACATTGATTTGATGGCCTCGATTTTCTGTTCCTCGTCAAACTCCGTGCGCCCCAGCCAGTCGTTCATTGTAGCGCGGTCTTGCGCCGATGCCGCGTTCAACGCATTGATTAGCAGATAGGTTTTCTTGCTGCACACAATGTCGCCGCCGATGCGCTTGCCGAAGGTTTCGGGGTTGCCGAAGGTGTCGAGCAGGTCGTCGCGCAGTTGGAACGCAAGGCCCAGATTGATGCCGAAATCGTACATTAGTTGCGCGTCGGCAGGCTGTGCCCCGCCCATTAGCGCACCCGACATTAGGCAGGCGCCGATAAGCACCGATGTCTTCAGCCGTATCATTTCAATGTATTCGTTTTCAGTAATATCCGAGCGCGTCTCAAACTCCATATCGTACATTTGCCCCTCGCAGACTTCTTGCGCCGTGCGGGTGAAAAGGTCGGCTATCTTGCTGAAATTCGCACTTTTAGTCTGATGCAGAATCCTAAACGCCTCAACCAGCATTGTGTCGCCCGACAGAATGGCCGTATTGGCGCCGTATTTGGCGGGCACCGTCGGCTTTCCGCGACGGATGGGCGCGTTGTCCATAAGGTCGTCGTGCAGAAGCGTGAAGTTGTGGAACATTTCCCACGCGATTGCAGGCGTGTAGGCGTCGTCAACCTTATCAGTATCAAACATTTGGCAAGCCAGCACCGTCAGCAGCGGACGGATTCGTTTTCCGCCGTTGCCCATTGAGTAGAGAATCGGCTCGTAAAGACCCTGCGGCTCGCGCTGCAAAGGCAGTTGGCCGATGCGTTCCTCAATGGTTTTCAATATGTTGGCCGTGCTCTCCATTATTGAATGTTCAGTTCAAAAAGTCCTTTTTCGATAATCTTGCGTATGCCCTCGTCAACCTTGATGAGCGGACGGTTGAGCAGCGCCTTCATATCCGAGTTGTCGGGTTGGCGGCGGCGCATATCGCCCTCTTTGAGCGGGTCGACGTGAACAATTTTCGACTTCGAGCCCGTCTCGCGGATGATTATCTCCGCCAGTTCCTGAATCGTCACCTCGCGGTTTCCGCCGATGTTAATCACGCCGTTCAGCACCTTGTTCTCGTAGAAGGCTGTCAGGCAGGTGTCAACATTATCGTCGATGTAGCAGAACGTGCGCGTCTGCAGACCGTCGCCGTAGATGGTGATGTCGCGGTTGTTGAGCGCGGCAAGCATAAACTTGCTGATGACGAAATCGCGGCTCTGTTTCGGCCCGTAGGTGTTGAAGAATCGGAAGATGGTGTAGTCAAGGTCGTATTCCTGTTTGTAAGAGCGCAGGAACGCCTCGCCGATGTTCTTCACCACAGCGTAAGGCAGACGGCTGTTGAGCGGCGTTGTGTAAACGTTTTGCGGCATTTCCACGGGGTCGCCGTAAATCTCCGACGACGATGAGAAAAACACCCTCTTCACGGTCGTGTTCTTCGACAGCGACAGCACGTTCTTGATTCCATCGATGTCGCGCAGCACGCTCACGGGGTATTGCTGCGTGCGCAGAACGCCCACCACGGCTGCAAAGTGGAACACATAGTCGAACTGATAGGTTGTCATAACGGGTGCGATTTCCGTGTAGTCGTTCACGTCGCACTTGATGAACCTCCAGTTGGTTTTCGGCAGGTTGGGCAGTTTGCCGATGTTGCCCGTCGAAAGGTTATCGACAATGACAACATAGTTGTCGGGGTTGGCAATCAGTTTTTCGGCCAACGCGCTCCCGATAAATCCCGCTCCTCCTGTCACTAATATCTTATTCATTCTTTTCTCTTTCAATGTGTTGAGTGCTTATTCCTTAAGAGCGTCGGCACCGCCCACAATTTCTGTAATCTCGTTTGTGATTGCCGCCTGACGGGCCTTGTTGTACTGCAGATTGAGTTCGCGCAGCAGTTCTGTTGCGTTGTCGGTGGCCTTGTGCATTGCGGTCATTCGTGCGGCGTGCTCCGCTGCGAACGAGTTGAGAACGGCCTTGTAGAACTGCATACGCAGCGACATTGGCAGAATCTTCTCAACCAGGCTCTCCTCCGACGGCTCAAAAATGTAGTTGGCAATCGTGCCCGAGTTCTGTTTCGGTTCGGCCTCGCTTACCGCGATGGGCAGCAGTTGCTCCACCGTCACGCTCTGCGTCGACGCGTTCTTGAAGAAGTTGTAAACCAGCACCACCTTGTCGTATTTGCCGTTGGTGAAATCGTCCATTATTTGGTCGATGATTGGAACGGCGTGCTCAAAGTCGAGTGCCGAGTACAAATCGTTGAACTCGCTCACATTCAGTTTGCTGCGTTTGGCAAACTCGAAGGCGTTTTTGCCGATGGCCATAACGTCAACATTGGTGAATCCCTGTGCGCGATGTTCGGCAACAACTTGATTCATAGCCTTGTTGATGTTCGAGTTGAAGGCACCGCAGAGTCCGCGGTTCGAGTTGACGGCAACCACCAGCAGGCGCGTGCCGTCGCCGTGGCCTTTGGCAAAGGCGCACTCGCCCGACTCGGCCAGCGTCTCGGTCAGGTTCGACAGAATCTCGGCCAGTTTGTTGGCGAAGGGCCTCAACTTGACAACGGCGTCCTGTGCCTTGCGCAGTTTGGCCGCCGACACAAGTTTCATTGCGCTCGTAACCTGCCGCGTTGTCTGCACCGACGCTATTCTCTGCCTGATTTCTTTCAGGTTAGCCATAGATTTTAATTTTTAGTTCTCGTATTTAGCCGATACTTCTTTAACTGTCTCTTTGATAGCGTTTTCGGCCGCCTCGCTCAATACGCCGCTCTTCAACTCGTCGAGCGCGTCGCGGTGTTTGAGTTCCATTGTCTCAAGGAAATCGGCCTCAAAATCACGCACTTTAGCAATCGGCACGTTGGCCAGCAAGCCTTTCACGCCGCAGTAGATGATGGCAATCTGTTTCTCGACGGCCATTGGCTCGTACTGTCCCTGTTTCAGAATCTCGACGTTCTTGCGGCCCTTGTCCAGAACAGCCATTGTGGCGGCGTCAAGGTCGGAACCGAATTTCGAGAAGGCCTCCAACTCACGGAACTGCGCTTGGTCGATTTTTAGCGTACCAGCAATCTTCTTCATACTCTTAATCTGTGCGTTACCACCCACACGCGACACCGAAATACCAACGTTGATGGCAGGACGGATACCTGCGTTGAACAGGTCCGACTCAAGGTAAATCTGTCCGTCGGTGATTGAGATGACGTTTGTTGGGATGTAGGCCGAAACGTCGCCCGCCTGCGTCTCGATGATTGGCAGCGCGGTGAGCGAGCCGCCACCTTTGACAAGCGGTTGTCCGTTTTCGTCTTTGGCCTCTTTCAGCACAGGCGGCAGGTCGTTCATTTGGCGTGCAACCTCGTCCGAATCGATGATTTTTGCGGCACGCTCAAGCAGACGGCTGTGCAGGTAGAAGACGTCGCCAGGATAAGCCTCACGGCCAGGCGGACGACGAAGCAGCAGCGACACCTCACGGTACGACACGGCCTGTTTCGAAAGGTCGTCATAAACAACCAGTGCGGGACGGCCAGTGTCACGGAAGAATTCGCCGATGGCGGCGCCCGCAAACGGTGCGTTGAACTGCATAGCGGCAGGGTCAGAAGCCGTTGCCGAAACTATGATTGTATAGGCCATTGCGCCGTGACGCTCGAGCGTTTTGGCGATGTTGGCCACTGTACTGCCTTTCTGCCCGATTGCCACGTAGATGCAGTAAACGGGTTTCCCAGCGTCGTAGAAACTCTTTTGGTTGATGATGGTATCGATGGCGATAGCCGTTTTTCCCGTCTGACGGTCACCAATGATAAGCTCGCGCTGTCCGCGGCCGATTGGTGTCATAGCGTCAACAGGTTTCAGACCTGTCTGCAGCGGCTCCTTCACAGGCTGACGGAACAGAACGCCAGGCGCTTTGCGCTCGAGCGGCATTTCGTAGAGTTTGCCAGTTATCGGGCCCTTGCCGTCGATGGGCTCGCCAATGGTGTTGATGATGCGGCCAATCAGGCCTTCGCCCACGTTGATTGATGCGATGCGGCGCGTGCGTTTCACAGTGTCGCCCTCTTTGATTCCCTCCGACGGGCCCAACAAAACGGCGCCCACGTTGTCCTCCTCAAGGTTCTGCACAATGCCTTTCACGCCGTTCTCAAATTCAATCAACTCGTTCGATTGAGCGTTCGACAGCCCGTAGATGCGGGCAATGCCGTCGCCGATGGTGAGCACGGTGCCTACCTCCTCAAATTCGTTTGCCGATTTGAAGCCTTCAAGTTGTTGCTTCAGTACCGACGATATTTCTGACGGTTTGATATCTGCCATAATATTTTGGTTTTTATCTAATTAATCGATGTTTGAGTAAATTTCTGTTTCACGTTTTTCAGTTTCGAACTGACGCTCGCGTCCAATTGTTGGTCGCCGATGCGAAGCACAAAGCCGCCAATCAGACTTGCGTCGTCCGATGTGGTGAGTTCCACCTCGGCCTTGCACATTTCGGCAATCGTCTTGCGCAGTTTCTCGGCCGTTTTGGCGTCGATGGGCGCGGCCGTGGCCACGTGCACCTGACGGATGTTGGCGTACTCGTAGTAGCGGCTTGCAAAGTTGCGGCACATTGCGGGAATCTGACTCTCGCGGCGGTTGGCCACCACCATTTGCAGGAAGTTGAGTGTCAGCGCGTCGACCTTGCCGCTGAAAATCGAACTGTAGGCTTTGGCTTTGGCCGACGGCTTGATGACGGGGCTTTCGGCCACCTGCGCCATTTCGGGCAGCGAGCACACCTGCGCCACAAGGTCGGTGTCGGCTTTCACGCGCTCCACCAGTTTCTTCTCCAGCGCCAGCTCAAAGAGCGCCTTGGCGTATCTGACGGCTATTCGGCTTTGGTCCATTTCAATTCAGGTTTGATTGTTGCAGAATGTCGTCGATGAGTTCGGCCTGTTTCTTCTTGTCCGACAGTTCCTTGGTCAGGATTTTCTCGGCAATGGCCACCGACAGTTCGGCCACTTGGTCCTTCAACTCGTTCATAGCGGCGCGTTTCTCGTCGTCGATGAGTTTGCGTGCCTGCGCCAGAATCTTGTCGGCCTCGGCCTTGGCGGTCTCTTTCGACTCCTCGATAATCTTGTCCTTCATTTCGCGTGCCTCGCGGACGATTTTGTCGCGTTCAGCGCGGGCCTCTTTCATAATTTGCTCGTTTTCAGCCTTCAAACCTGCCATTTCCTTTTTGGCGTTCTCGGCCGAATTAAGCGCGTCCTCGATGTTCTTTGTGCGCTCCTCAACCATTCGCAAGATTGGCTTCCACGCGAATTTGGCGAGCAGGAAGACCAATATCAGGAAGATAAGGACGGTCCAGAACAATAATCCTATTTGTGGGGTAACTAAATCCATAATATTTCGATTTTATAATGCCCTTGCGTTTTTTAAAATGCCCTTGCAGCCAATCGCTGCAAGTGGCATTTGTTTGTTTTTCAGGTGTTTTCCGATTACAACGAAGCAAGCAGTGAAACAACGATTGCGAACAGTGCGCAACCCTCGACCAACGCTGCCGAAATAATCATATTGGTTTGCACTTGACCAGCTGCCTCGGGCTGACGGGCAATGGCGTCCATTGCCTGACCGCCGATTCGGCCGATTCCCAAACCTGCACCAATTACTGCCAGGCCAGCACCCAAAACTGCCAAACCTGCACCTACTGAAAATGGTTCCATAAAATTTAATTTTAAATTAAACGTAAGTTCTTTATTAATAATTGTTTATATTGTTTACTCTGTCGCTTCTATAATATTCCATATCACCATTAGCCTGAATTACAGTTTTTGTGTAACCACTCATAGCATCATAATTATAAATGGAAGCCGTCATTTGCTGTATTCGTTTTTGGTAAGTCAAAGTCAACTTTACATTTGGTTCAGATTTATGCTCCCCAAATAGCACCATACCAGGTTTGAAATTCCACCCCGCATCTTTTAAATCTTCTGCATACTTTCCTACAGCATCCCATTCACAGTCAGAAACCTTTGCTATAAGATTTCTCAATTCACAATTTGGTGTCAGAAAAGTTATCACTTCAAATTGTCCGAATTCAGGCTGAACCATATTCTCGGTCAACTTGTTTTTTGGTAAATATTTGGTAACCAATTCAATTTCGTTGTCCAACAATGAAAGGTATGTCTGTTCGTCAATCGTAATGGTTGCGTCGGCAGTAAGGTTTTGGATTTCGGCTTTAATTCTTGCGTCACGCACGGAATCGCCCGTGATTGCCTGCGCCCAAAGCGCGGCACCCGCAAAAACCAAAACCGCCGATAACAGAATCCTTTTCATTTTTTATCTAATTGCGGACGCCATAATATGACGTCCCTACATTTTCAATTCTCAATTTTCAATTTCTAACTCCTAAATCCTATCTCCTAATTCCTAAATAAATCATTCCTCCCCGCCTTTCACCGCCATACCAATATACATTGCCGTCAGCATTGTGAAGATGTAGGCCTGCAGAGCCGCAACCAGCAACTCGAGCACGTCCATAAACAGCACAAAGACTATCGATACGGGCGAAATCAGCACCGATTTGAATATGAATATCAGCGAGATGAAACTCAATACAATGATGTGTCCCGCTGTGATGTTGGCAAACAATCGAATCATAAGCGAGAACGGCTTGGTTATCAGCCCGATAAACTCAATCACCGTCATAATCGGCTGAATGGCGAGTGGCACGCCAGGCATTCGCACAATCTCTTTCCAATAATGCTTCGAGCCCGAAAAGTTGGTGATGATGAATGTAAACACGGCCAAAAGCAGCGTCACAGCAATGTTGCCTGTCAGGTTGGCACCCATTGGCAAAAGTCCCAGCATATTGTTCACCCAAATGAAGAAGAAAAGGGTGAGCAGATAGGGCAGATATTTGCGATAGTGCTCCTCGCCAAGGTTTGGAACAGCAATCTCGTCTTTCACAAACAGAATGAGCGGCTCTGTGAATCTGCGCAGACCCGTAGGCACCTGACCCATTTTTTTGTAGCCGTTGGCCGTGGCAATGAAAATCCACAGCAGCAGAATGGCCGACAATATAAGCGAAGCCACGTTTTTGGTTATCGACAGGTCGAGCGGTGCTTCATTCAGCACAGCGCCGTGCTCGTCGTGCTTGAGTTGTCCGTTTTCGGCAAGATAGATTTTGTCGTGATGCAAAATATATTCGCGGTTGTCTTTACGGACTGTCTTCTTTCCCTCGTCAAACGCCGACGACATAAAAATATCCAAATGCCCGTCGGTATATAATATAATAGGTAGCGGAATGGCCACTGCCGACTCGCTGCCGTCGGGTGCCGAACGGTCGTAGAAGTGCCACGAGTGCGAGTCCTTGATATGGTGCATTATGACCTCGCCAGCGTCGAAGGGTTTTTCGGTTGGTGCGACGTTTTGCGCGTTATCGGTTAAAGAATCGGCAGCGACGGCGTCGTTGGCTGCGAATTCGGTGGTGTCTTGGGCAACAGCCTGACCCGTTGTCCACAACAAACCCAATGCAACCATTAGTTTTATAACTCTCATAATATCAGTTTATTATTCAACTTTATATGGTGCTGTCGGCTACATAAATAGTCGCTTTAGTCACTTTCAGCAAATTGCTTTCGCAATGCGCTAACCAAAGTAGAAATTTATTTGATACGATATTGCAGTGGGGTGAAAATTTTCACGGAATAAGTGTAGGGTATTGGTTTTAGGGTTGAATATGTGTGGGTTAGGAAAAATGATTTTTGCCGATAACCGAATGAATTAGAATTGAAACCGATGGTGCTTATCAGCCTATGATTTTGATTAATTGCTCACAGAGAGCGGGATATTCTTCGCGGATTGTTGTGTAAACATCCTCCATTTTGAGCGTTTGGTAGCGGTGTGCCGTAATATCTCTCATTCCCGCAATGGCTTTCCACGGAAAATCATTATGCTCCTGCCGCGTTTCGTCTGACACAATCTTTGCCAACTCGCCAACATTAATGCAAGTCATTGACAATGCCCGCTTTAGCAATTCGTTGCCGAGAAAATCTTCAAGATTAGTGTTTCCGAGAAGCGATATGCCAATCTTCATTTCGCTAATCATTTTTTGTATGGCTATCAAATCTCTACGCTGCATACAAAACCACCTCCTTGCCAACTTCAATCATAGCGTTGCTCGACAACGGGCCGTGGACAATATCGACATCCAAACCCAACGCCGCCTCGACATCCAACTTGAGTTTCGACAGCGTAATGAGCGAAACAGGGTTGAAAAACTCCACAATCAGGTCGACATCACTATTGGCCGTGTTTGTCCCGTTGGCCCGCGAGCCGAACAGAACAATGCTTTTTATCGAGTATTTATCGACAAAAGTCACTACCGTTTTTTTAATGTCATCTGTTGTCATAACCCTTCGCTTATAATCTTTTCAAAGATAGCAACAATATTTATATGGCAATTCTATTGGGCGCTATGTTTTTGAAGGTGGATTTTTTGCCGATAACCAAACGAATACGAATTAAAACCGGCTTCTGATGCCAACTGTTGCAAAACCTTGAGCGCCTAAACCAACTTCACCGAAGGCCCTTACTATTTTTGGCCCAAATTCGACCCCGACTATTTCGACAAAACAGGGAACACAACCAAACGCTTTATTAGTATTACCAGTATCGTATTTTTTATCTTTGAAAATCAAACGGGCGCCTACCCCCGATTTCATATACCCCCCTATCCAATTGTAACGTATCCAATCGAACTGTATGGCAGCCATAATATATGGCAATCTGTCTTTTTCCGTCCAATTATCGGTTGGTTTGGAGTCTTGTTCTCTGTTTTTTCTGTTAATCCAATGATTCGATAGGGTTTCTTCATAACCCGCCTGCACACCAATCGACAGCCAGCGTTTGGGCAAGCGGCGAAAATACTCAACATTATAAGTGTTCGAAAAATCAGTATATTTCCAACTTTCTTTTCCATCAGCTTTACCATCATCTTCGTGAGTTCCGCCACCGAAAGTATCATCAAGGAATGAGTACAACGATTGACCGTTACAAAAAGACACAGAAACCTGATTTTTAGGATATTCAATCATTTGCGAGTAACCGCAGAGCGAGCCGAGAATGGCAAGCACAAGAAGTGTTAGTTTTTTCATTTTAGTTTGAGTTTAGTACGCCAAATGTAGCAACGAAAAACGTAAATGTGAAGTGAAAGTTAGTGTTTTCTATTAGCGTTCACGTTTAGTTTTATATTTGCACAAAGCGGCAAAACGGATTGTCGCCTTAAAAACAATTGTATGCACAAATATTTTAATGCCATAGCCAATGCGCTGGGAATCAAACTGAAACAGGTTGAGGCGGTGACTGAGTTGCTCGATGGCGGCGCCACCGTGCCGTTCATCAGCCGCTACCGCAAAGAGGCCACCGACGGACTCGACGAGGTGGCGATTTTCAGCATCGAGACACAGTATAAAAAGTTTCAGGAGCTCGACCGTCGCAAGCAAACAATCATCGAAACCATTGTAGCTCAGGACAAAATGACCGACGAGCTGAAACGCAAAATCGATGACACGCTCGACAGTAGCGAGTTGGAGGACATCTATCTTCCTTACAAACCGAAAAAGCGGACACGTGCCACTGTGGCCAAAGAACAAGGTCTGGAGCCGCTTGCAGCCTGGCTTATGAAGCAAAACAACGGCGATGCGGAGCTAATGGCCGAAAAATATCTGAAAGGCGACATCGACGACACGGAGAAGGCTCTGGCCGGTGCGCGCGACATTATTGCCGAGTGGGTGAGCGAGGATATGACCGCCCGCCAGCGCGTCCGCAACTACTACAACCACGGGGCGCAGGTTATCTCGCACGTTATCAAAGGGAAAGAGTCGGATGCGGTTAAGTATGAGGACTATTACGATTTTGCCGAGCCGCTGCGTAAATGCCCGTCGCACAGGATGTTAGCTATGCGGCGTGGCGAGGCCGAAGGCTATCTGCGCATCAACATCGAGCCTAAAAACGACGATGCGGTGGAGATGCTCAGCCGCCATTTTCTGAAGGCCGACAACGCCGCCGCACGTCAGGTGCGAATGGCTGTTGAGGATAGCTACAAAAGGTTGATTCAGCCGTCTATCGAAAACGAATTCAAGAAGATAGCCAAAGAAAAAGCCGACAAGGAGGCCATTGATGTCTTCTCGGTCAATCTGCGGCAGCTGTTGCTGGCGGCGCCGCTGGGGCAGAAACGCATTCTGGCGCTCGACCCCGGTTTCCGCACCGGTTGCAAGGTTGTCTGCCTCGACCAAACGGGCAATCTTCTTCATAATCAGGCCATTTATCCGCATCCGCCGCAGAATGAGTGGGCGGAGTCGCAAGAGACTGTGCGCCAGCTTGTTAAGAAATATCATTGCGAGGCCATAGCCATTGGCAACGGCACAGCCAGCCGCGAGACGGAGGCTTTTGTGCGCTCAATCAAGTTCGATACTGAGGTGCAGATTTTTGTTGTGAGCGAGAACGGCGCTTCGGTCTATAGCGCATCGCAGGCTGCCCGCGACGAGTTCCCCGACTACGATGTGACGGTGCGCGGAGCCGTTTCAATCGGGCGTCGGCTTATGGACCCGCTGGCCGAGCTTGTCAAGATAGACCCGAAATCAATTGGCGTTGGGCAGTATCAGCACGATGTTGACCAGACGGCGCTTAAGGAAAGTCTTGATTTTGTGGTGGAAAGCTGCGTGAATCAGGTTGGCGTCAACTTGAACACCGCCAGCAAACATTTGCTTGCCTACGTGAGCGGTTTGGGCGAGAAACTGGCGCAGAATATTATCGATTATCGGACTGAAAATGGCGCATTTGCATCGCGGCAGCAACTGAAAAAAGTGCCGCGCCTTGGCGACAAGGCCTTTGAGCAATGTGCAGCATTTTTGCGCATTCCCGGCGCCAAAAATCCGCTCGACAACAGCGCTGTGCACCCTGAGAGCTATGCCGTGGTTGACCGTATGGCCGCTGATTTGGACTGCAAAGTTCAAGATTTGATTGCCGACGCCAGCCTTCGTCAGAAAATAGACTTAAAACGCTATGTGTCAGGCACAATAGGAATGCCAACACTGCAAGACATCAAAAAAGAGCTTGAGAAACCCGGCCGCGACCCACGCTCGGCTATCAAGGAGTTTGCGTTTGCCGAGGGCGTCCACACTATCGACGATTTGGAGGAGGATATGGTGCTGCCTGGCATCGTCACCAACATTACCAACTTTGGCGCGTTTGTCGATATTGGCGTGCATCAGGACGGACTGGTGCATATTTCGCAGCTGGCCAATAAGTATGTGGGCAATCCCAACGATGTGGTGTCGCTGCATCAGCACGTTATGGTGAAAGTTGTCGGCGTTGATTATTTGCGCGGACGTATCAGCTTGAGTATGAAGGGTGTGGAACAAGGCGAATAAGACCTATTTTTCGTTTTGCGAAATCGACATTTGCCAGACATTCTGCCACAAAGATTTTTACTTTTGCGCATCTGAAAAATCGTTTTAAAAATGAACAAAACAGTTCCTGTAACCTTGCTCACCGGATATCTGGGCAGTGGTAAAACTACATTGGTTAACAAGATTTTAGCTAACAATCAAGGTTTCAAAATTGCGGTTATTGTCAACGATATTGGCGAGATAAATGTTGACGCGTCGCTGATTCAGGCGGGCGGGTTTGTCAACAAGAAAGACGACAGCCTTGTGGCGCTGAGCAACGGCTGCATTTGCTGCACTTTGAAAACCGACCTTATTGAACAGATTAACAGCATAATAGAGACCGGACGGTTCGACTACATTCTGATTGAGGCCAGCGGCATTTGCGAGCCACTGCCTATAGCTCAGACAATTACAGCAATGTCGGGTTACGCCCGCCAATACGGAATGCCGGAGCCCTGCCGCCTCGATTGTATTGCCACCGTTGTCGATGCGCTGCGCATGGCGCGCGAGTTCGCAAACGGCAACAATTTGACACGCGACAATATCGATGACGATGATATCGAGAATTTGCTGATTCAACAGATTGAATTCTGCAACATTATCATTCTGAATAAGATAGCGGAGATAACCGAAGAAGAAAAGAAACAGGTGATTGCCGTAATCAAGAAACTTCAGCCATACGCCGAAATTGTTGAGACAAACTATGCCGAATTGGATTTGAGCAAGATAATGGACTCGCACAAGTTTGATTTTGAAAAAGCTTCAGTATCAGCTGGTTGGGTTGCCGAGTTGGAAAAAGACGAGGAGGAGGAGCCCGAAGGCGAAACCGAGGAATACGGCATCGGCACTTACGTTTACTATCGCCGTAAAGCGTTCAACTACACCAAGTTCGAGACATACGTGAACGACCGCTGGCCAAGCAACATCATCCGCAGCAAGGGCATTTGCTATTTCAGCGACGATGCCGACATGTCGTATATGTTTGACCAGGCCGGAACGCAGAAAAAACTTGTGAAGGCCGGACAATGGATTTGCACTGCGCCAATCGAGGAACAACGCCAGTATCTGGCTGAAAGCGAGGAACTTCGTAAAGACTGGGACGATGAGTACGGCGACCGTATGATAAAAATTGTGTTCATCGGTCAAAACCTTGACCGTGAGCAAATTAAAGCCGATATGGATAAGATTTGAGAATTGCGATGTCTGTCAGCGAGAAACTTTTTGGCAAAACCGACGACACACGAATCCAAATACTGCGCAACGCTGTTGTTGAGGGCTTACGCTACTGCACAAACATTGCTTTACTTTGGCTGCTTACCGACAAATTGTTGGGCAACAGCTATTTGGCTTTGTCAACGGCAATAGCGTCGCTGTTGGCAGGGTTGCTCAATTATGCGCTCAGCGCCATTTGGGTTTTTCACAAAACCGAGAAGAAAGCGGGCAAAAGTTTGTTGCAGTTTGCAATTTTCACGCTGATAGGTGCTGTGGGGCTTGCCATAAACATTGGCATAACCACGCTGCTGACAAATTGTTGTGGTGTTTATTATCTGATTAGCAACACAATAGCGCAGATTGTGGTTTTCTTCTTCAACTTCTTTATGCGGAAGAAAATCGTATTTGAAAGAGGGGAAAGTACGCAGCCTACAAGCCGGCAACAATAGTATTGATGCGCTCTGCAACGTTTTCAATCAGCCACGACGGTGTTGATGTTGCTCCGCTTATCCCGATGCTTTTCACGCCAACGAACCATTCTTGGTGAATATCGCTCTCGTTTTCAATAAAATACGATTTTGCATTTACCTGTTTGCAAACCTCGAAAAGCACTTTAGCGTTTGAACTGTCGCGGCCACCGACGAAGATGATAACCTCGTGCTCCGCCGCAAAATTGCGTAAGTGCGGCCCGCGGTTGGCCACTTGTCGGCAAATGGTGTCGTGCCAATGGAACTGCGACGAGCGCTGCCCCAGAATCTTCACCAGATTCATGAATTTGCCCACATCTTTGGTGGTCTGCGAGAAGAATTCGATTGGTCGTGAGAAATCTATTTTTTCAATATCTGCTTCATTTTCAATCAGAATGGCGTTGCCGTCGGTTTGGCCGATTAGCCCCACAACCTCGGCATGGCCTTTTTTCCCGAAGATGACAACTTGCCCGTTGCATTGGCGCATCTGCTCGTAGGCCTTTTTGATGTTGGCCTGCAGGCGCAGCACCACAGGACAAGTGGCGTCAATCAGTTTTATGTTGCGGTCTTTCAGGTTCGAGTAGCTGCTGGGTGGTTCGCCGTGGGCGCGGAAGATGACTTTTGCATTGTGTAGTTGTGCGAATTGCTCGTGGTCGATAACGCCCAAACCCATGGTTGCCAAACGGTTAACCTCGACAGGATTGTGCACCATGGCACCAAGGCTGTATAGTTTTTGTCCGTCGGCAAGTTCGGTAACGGCCTTTGTAACAGCGTTTTTAACACCGAAACAGAACCCCGACTCAGGGTCAACCGAGACTTGTATTTTATTTTCGTTTTGCATCTTCCACCATTTGCAGAATAATGGCAAACTGCTCGTCGCGGGTCAAATTACTGTTATCCAGCACTATGGCATCGTCAGCCTGACGGAGCGGCGACACATCGCGGTGCTGGTCAAGGTAGTCGCGCTGATTGACGTTTTCCAAAATCTCGTCGAAATTCACCTTTTCGCCTTTGGCTGTCAGCTCGTCGAAGCGGCGCTGGGCACGGACTTCGGGCGTTGCCGTCATGAATATTTTGAGGTCGGCGTTGGGGAAAACAACTGTGCCAATGTCGCGGCCGTCCATGACAATGCCGCCTTGCCGCCCCATATCTTGCTGCAAACGAACCATTTGCTCGCGCACAAAATCGATGCGGCTAACGTAGCTTACCTTGTTCGACACCTCGATGCGGCGGATTTCATCTTCAACCAACTCGCCGTTGAGCAATGTGGCATTTGCACCTGTCAACTTATTGTAGCTGAATGAGATGCTGATGTCGCCAATCACTTTTTTCAGGTTTTCGTTGTCAACAGTGCCGTCGTCGCTGATGAGGCCGTTGCGCATGCAGTAGAGCGTTACGGCGCGGTACATTGCGCCCGTGTCGACATAGATGTAGCCTAATTTGCGCGCAAGTTCCTTAGCGACAGTGCTTTTGCCGCACGATGAGAATCCGTCGATGGCTATGGTGAGTTTCTTTTCGGTCATTTTGAATCGGAAGTTTTTGATTCTATCTTTTTGATTTCCACGTCTTCCAGTTTCTTGGTTTCGCGGCTCGCTATTGCTTTGGATTTAGGTGCTTCCAACTTTTCGCTATTGTCTTCAGCTCCGTTTTCGACATAAAGGCTATGCGTCGGGAAGGCAAACCGCAGACCTTCTTCGTGGAAACGGCTGAGAATAAGCAAGTTCATTTCCGATTGGGTTTCGAAAATGTCGGAACCTTTGATTATGTAATAAATGAATTTGAGGCTGAGCGAATAATCGGCAAACTCGTTGAAAAACACATGGCAAGCATTGTCGACATGCGGATTTTCCACGGCTATCTCCCTAAGAATTTCCATGGCCCGCTGCATTTGTGCCGGAGTGGTGCCGTAGGTGAGCTGCAGCTTAAGAGTGATGCGGCGTGCCGGCTCGCGCGTTACGTTCTCGACAGCATTGTCGATGATGTTGGCGTTAGGAATGGTAACCTCGGTGCCGTCGAGCGTGCTGAGGCGGAAGCTGCGCAGACCGATGAAGGTCACATTTCCGTCGAAGTTAGCCACGCGCACGCGGTCGCCAATGCTGAATGGATTGTCGATGAGCAAAGTGGCGCCGCCAAGGAAGTTCGTCACTGTGTTTTTAGCGGCCAGAGCCAGTGCCACACCACCAAATCCGAGTCCGGCCAGAAGCGCCTTGACATCGTAACCGGTGTTCGAGAGTGTTATGGCGATGCCGGCGCCCCACACAAGTACCTGAATCAAATGCTTGATTGTGGGCAACATAAGTGCGCTGTTGTTTTTGCCATCGGGATTCCGCGATGAAATAATCCGGCAAGTAACCGTTGTTATCAGAATCGAAACAAACCAAGTGATTGTCAGGAACGAGACAACCGTGTAGGTCATGCTGATGATTTTCTTGTACTCATCCAACGGAAAGTGCGTGAGTGCCAGACGGATACCTATAAGTATGATTAACACGCTGATAGGCGTTATGCATTTCTTGATAAGAGCGCGCATGTTATCTTCCGATGTTTTAGAGAATCGCCTGAAAACCAGTGGGATAATCCACGTCAGAAGTTTGCTAAAGCCAATAGTAACCACAAGGTCAATGGCCACTTTTAACCAATCGTATCCGTTGGCTCCAAGGAAAACGAATTTTTCCATTATCGTAAATTATTTATTAACAGAAGTTTGAAGTATCTCGTAAACATTTTTGGCGATGCCCTGCCAACTGTATTTGTCGAAAAACGCCTGAGGAGTGTCGCCAGTGAGCGATAGTGCGCCGACAAGGCTGCTGGCGAACATATCCCAGTTGTTGTCGACAACCACTTGCAGCTTGTTGCCGCAAACCGTTGTGTCGATGCCTATTGCGCCAAGCGATGTCGATACCACCGGCCGGTTCTGGCTTATGGCCTCGATAACCTTTGTTCGGATGCCGCCACCTTGCAGGGCTGGGTTCATAATCACATCGGAACTGCGGATATACGAGTCGATGTCGGGTACAAATCCGGCATAAACGATGTTCTGCTTGCGCAGGTCGTCAAAGCGGCGTTGGTCGTTCTTCGACAGTCCGCCGCCGCAAATCAGTATCTTGTAGCCGCTGCCCAAAGTCTTTTTCAGCCGCGGCGCTATCTCGTCTATTATTATTGAAAGTGACTCGATGCTTGGCAGATATTTGAGCACCCCGAAGTACATGAAAATCTTATCGTTAGGGTCGATGTCGTGGCGGCCAAGTATCTCGGCGCGCTCGGCTGGGTCGCATGCCGGAAGCGATGTCGGCTCAACTCCGTAAGGTTTCAGATGGCACTTGTCGGGACTGAGGCTGAACTTGCTTATGGCAATCTGCCGGTCTTGGTCGGTTGTGAAGAAGGCGCCGCGCGCCATTTTCATTGCAAAGCGTTCCCACTCGAACATTGCCGGCCACCACCAACGGCCAGCCGACATAAAGCGCAGATATTCAATATTTAACGAATGTGTGAACACCGGTACACCCGTCTTTTTCGACAGCGTGCCCATCCAACCCAAAAATGGTTGCTCAAGAATGATGACATCGGGCTTGATGTCCGTCACTTGGTCGTAGATTATCTTGTAGTTGGCGCGCGTAAGGCGGCGAAAAGCGCTGCGCGGAACTATCGGTTTAATGCTGAACGAACATTCTGGCGTCTCTGAGCCGACACCAGTTATGACTGTCAGGTTTGATATCTGCCCCAGTGCGCTCAGGTAGCCGTAAACGCCTTTCTGGTCACCCGACACGGGCGGGATAAAAGGCTCTGGCGCTATCGATAATATTTTGAGTTGTGATTTCATATATTTTAAATCTGCTCTTTATTCGTTAGCGGGTTTCAGCAATTTGGCATACGCCTCGCTATCGGTCAGTATGTCAATGGCTTTGAACAGTGTTGAGTCGTTTGTCATTTGCGATTTGACGCGGCCAACCTGATAATAGTAGCGGCTCACAATCTCCTCCTGAAGCAACGTGATTATCTCCGACTTAAACGTCTGTAAATCTTTCGTTTTGTCGTGAGCCAGCTTGGTGCGGAGTTTTTCAAGCTCATCGCCCACCTGTGCCTCGTATTTCTCCCTTTTGACAACAGCCTCAAGTTCGTTTATAAGCTTCTCGCTTTCAAGACTGTAGTCGTAATTCTTGTCGGACAGGAAGTTGACAAAATCGTCGTAAGTGGCATCGTCGATGCGGAAATCCTCAGGCTTGCCAATCGACTGATGCTGCTGGTTGTAGAGCGTTGCGTAGTCGAAAATCAGGTTTTTGGTGTAGAGGCTGACGGCTATGCGGCTCATTATCTCAGGCTCGAAATTGATGTCGGGCAGAACACCGCCGCCGTCATAAACGGTGCGGCCTGCGCGTGTCTTGAACTCACTGATGAGCGAGTCGGCTATCTTGCCCACACTGCCGTCGGCGTTGCGGTGCGAGTAGTCGAGCGCCTGGATGCAGCGGCCGCTTGGAATGTAGTATTTTGCTGTTGTCAGCTTCAGTTTGGTGTTGTAGCTCAAGTCGCGGGTTGTCTGCACAAGGCCCTTACCGTAGGTGCGGCACCCGACAATGACTCCTCGGTCGAGGTCCTGAACCACGCCCGATACAATCTCCGATGCCGACGCTGTGCCGCTGTTCACCAGAATAGCTAACGGAAGCTGCGTGTCGACAGGGTCGCTGGTGGCGTAATATGTTTTGTTCCACATCTTTACCTTGCCTTTGGTGCTTACAATCTCGTTGCCTTTATCGACAAACAGGTTCGACATCGACACAGCCTCGTTGAGTAGTCCGCCCGGATTGCCTCGCAAGTCAAGCACAAGGCCTTTCAGTTGGTTGTTCTTTTTCAAATCGATGAGCGCATCTTTCACCTCTTGCGAGCAATTCTCGGTAAAGTTCGAAAGGCTGATGTAGCCTATTCCGTCGGCCACCATACCATAGTAAGGCACGCTTTTAACCTTGATTTTCTGACGGATAATCTCGACTTTGCGTTTCTTATGGGTGAAAGGCGTCTCAACGGTAAGCGTCACTTTCGATTTAGGTTCGCCTTTGAGCAACTCGCTCACTTTTTCGGTGTTATATCCGGAAACATCCTTGCCGTCAATCTCAACTATAAGGTCGCCAGCTTTCAGTCCGGCCAGCATGGCCGGCGAGCCGTCAATCGGCTCACTTACAACTACATGACCGTCGCTGCTACGTATGTAAGCACCAATGCCGCCATACTGTCCCGTGGTCATGAAACGAAAATCTTCAATGTCCGACTCGGGAATGAAAACCGTGTACGGGTCGAGCGACTTCAGCATCTCGTCGATGCTTTTTTTCACCAAATCGCCCGGATTTATCTCGTCGACATAATAGATTGACAATTCGCGGAATAGAGTGTGGTAGATGTCGAGGTTTTTCGACATCTCAAAGTCGCGGTCGTTGACAAAGCCAACCGCAATAATTATGGCGGCAACCGCAGCTACCACCTTGATTCTCAGTTTTGTTTTTTTCTCCATATCATAATCGACCGTATAGTCAGGCCGACAAACAAATGTAAGATAACATTATAAATTAACGCAGTTTTTTGCCACTTTTTCCGACAATTGCGTAAGCAAGCGGCTCACACAGGCCGATGCATCGGCGAATGTCATTGGCTCAGTGTTCTGTGCAATGAAGATGAACAACACCTGCACCGGCGGCTGGCCAACGGCGTCGGTCATAATGTGCCGGTTGAGCCTGAAAGCCTCGCGCATAAGCCGTTTGTTGCGGTTGCGGTCAACAGCCAGATGGTGTATCTTTTTGGGAGCCACAAACGCAACCTGATAGCTGAAACTGTCGGTTGGCACAATGGCGTAAATCATTTTCAACGGTCCCACACGCATGCTCTTATTCTGCTGAAACACAATGTCAATCAGCTTTTGCTGCTTCAGGTGCTCAGCGCGCTTGTAGGTATATCGACGAATGGTTTGCGACATGGAAAATACTGCGTTTGAGGTGCAAATATAGTGTATCGTGTTATCTGCAAAAAACATTTTAGACTTACACATTCAAGTTTTTTCTATTTTTACAACCGATATAAAAACAGGAAGTTATGGCAAGACCAATAAAAGAGACGCCTATTCTTTTTGGAGATGAAGCAAAGCGATTCGAGATGCAAATGATGAATCCGCAACGACTTACCGCCGAAAGGAAAAAACGTATAAAAAAGGATTATGAGTTCTTGCGCAGCAAATGCGTGAATTGTTCATTCTGATAGTACCATGAACAAGGATGATATTCAATTGCGCCGGCTTGGCGAGAATGATAAGGTGGAAGGTTTCGATTGCGGAGACGATGACTTAAATGATTTCATCCTTAGTGATGCTCCTTTGTATTTCCGTGTGCGTTTGGCCACAAGCTATGTGCTTGAAGACAGTTTCAATAGTGAAATTATTGGCTATTTCAGCCTTGCTCACGACCGTATTTCGTTGACCGATTTTCCTTCTAACTCAGCATATAACCGATTTCGCAAACAGTTTTTTGCGCAAGGCAAAATGTTCAAAAGCTATCCGGCATTAAAAATCTGCCGTTTAGCAACAAGCAAAAACTATCGTAACATGGGCTTGGGAACCATGATTGTGAATATGATAATCGCCTCGTACCGCAACGACAACAAAGCCGGTTGCAGGTTTATAACAGTGGATGCCTACGCCGATGCGTTGGAATTCTATTACAAGCTAGGATTTTTGCCGCTTTCCAAGGATGATGAAGGTGCTCCAACCAGACTATTATACTTCGATTTGGAAAGTGTGAGTGAGTGATAAATTGCGAACACTCTCGCTTTTTGCCCCAAAAACAAAAAAGGGCACTACCTCGCGGCGTTACCCTTCCACTTAAAACACTTTGAAAAGATTAATTTTTCTTACAAGCTTTATTCATTTCTTTGATGAACAGGTCGAGAGCTGCTGGCATCGACGGAGCCTCGGGTGTCGGGGCCTTGATGTCGAGTCTGAGATGGGCATCCTCAACGGCTTTTGCCGTGGTGGGGCCAAGAGCGGCAATTTTAATCTCGTTCTGCTCAAAATTGGGGAAGTTTGTCTTCAGCGATTTAATACCCTCGGGACTGAAGAAGCACATAACGTCGTAGTTTTGGTCGGCAATGTCCGACATATCGGTAGCCACCGTCTGATACAGAATGGCCAGCGTGTGGTCGATGTTGTGAGCTTTAAGCTGCTCAACAACTTCGGGTTTGTACTTGTCCGACGACGGCAACAGGAATTTGTTCTCCTTGTGCTTGTCGAGAACCGAAAGCAAATCGGTGAACGTGCCTGAGCCGAAGAAAATCTTGCGCTTGCGGTATGTTATGTATTTCTGCAGATAGAGCGCTATTGACTCTGTTGTGCAGAAATATTTCATATCGTCGGGCAGAACTACGCGCATCTCCTCGCACATGCGGAACAGGTGGTCGATAGCGTGCTTGCTTGTGAAAATGACCGCCGTATGGTCGAGAATGTTCACCTTCTCTTTGCGGAACTCCTTGGCATCGATTGGTGTGACGGTGATAAATGGCCGGAAATCGATTTTCAGATTGTATTTGTCGGCCAAATCAAAATATGGTGACTTCTCAGTCGTGGGCTTTGGCTGTGAAACCAATATTTTTTTGATTTTCAAGGTTTTTGTTATTTAAGTTAAACTTCAAATATTACTATAAACAATAGTCAATCACTAATTTACACAGTGTTGTTATAGGTAAAATTTCAAGGGCACAAAGGTAGAAAAACAAATAGAAAATAGAAACCCTATTTTTTATACAAATTCGCAATCCTCGGAACAATGACATCAGATAGAACAGCCCAAGTAGCGCAAACCCTGCCCAAATCAGCTTTTCAGCCACAAACGACGGCACAAAAGGTATGACTGTCACCACCGGCAGTATCAATAGTCCGTAAGCCTTGTTATACAGATAGATGTTGAAATTGTACTCGCTAAAAGCCTTGGTGTCGAAAATGAAATCGATGATTTTCAAGGTTATTGTGCGCAGCAAGAAAAACACAACAATGGCTCCGAAACACAACAGAAAGTGCATGAAATGGCTGTCGTCGAACACTTTGAATTCGTAATATTCAAAGGCCTGACACACAAGCAAACTGGTGTTTGTGTAGAATATTATGTTGAGTATGAAATAGATGCGGTTGCGCACAGCATTTGTTTCGTTAAAGACGCGGCGGGCGGTGAAGGCGCTCATTACCGATTGCATCACCATGCCGATGAATTTGCCGTAAATCATTCGCGCCCAAATAAACAGGACGAACGATGCTATTATGACGCCAATCATCCAGTCGGTTTCACCAACATTGCGGTTGATTGAGAAGTTGTTGAGTTTGCGGTTTATCGGCTTGCCCTCTTTTTCTGTATAGAGATTTGTGCTTGTCTGCACGACTGCCGTGGTGTCGGTGGCCACAATTGCGGTGTCGGGCATGGCGACAAGGGTGTCGGCTGCATTTTCGGCAACCACGGCAACAGTATCGACCGGTGCGGCATTGGCTTCTTCCACAAGAATTGGTGCACTGGCGTCTTCCAAAACCTGGGTTTTGTGTGCCGGCAATACAACAACCGATGCTGTGGTGTCGGGTGCGCTTTGCTGCGGTGCGGCGGCAACCTGTGTCCGCTCAATGGGCGCCGACGTCTGTTGTATAGTAGTGTCGGGCGCAATGGGGTTCAGTCGCAGCCGCGAGGCCATTGAGTTGTCGTGCTGAATGACAAACTCGCCTGTCAGCACATCGTATTCGGGATGAGTAATGGTATCGTTTTCAGGAACATACGGCACCGTTTTGATTATCGGCGCCACCGGCTTGGCCACTATGCGGCTCGAGTCGACGCGGAAAGCGTTGGCGCCGTTGAAATCGAACGTGCGGAAAAGGTCGGTGTTGATTGTCGGCGCTGCTATCTGCGGCGACGACACTGTATCTGCCTGACTACCGTTCTGAAGTGTATAATCCATCTGCTTTTGCGAATCGCTGCAAAGTTATAATTTTTGTTTTTGTGTTTGCCCTCGCCAATCATATTTAAACAATCATCGGCCCGATAAAGCGTTGCGGCAAAGAAAAAGGGAAAGCGGCTGTTCCACTTTCCCTTGTGCATATTGCTGTAACACTTTTAGTTAAGCATCATTGGCATGAGCAACATCAACACCTCTTCGTCGGCGTTTTTGGGGTCGAACGGAACAAAGGTGCCGGCGCGTGTGGCGTCAGAAAGGTTGATAACCACATTGTCGCTGCTGTCGAGGTTTTTCAGAATCTCAATCAGGAACACCGATTTGAATCCTATCTCCATATCCTCGCCTTCGTACTGGCAATCGACAGTCTCGTAAGCCGATACCGAGAAATCGATATCCTGTGCCGAGACGCCAATCTGGTTGGCTTTGATTGACAGTTTTATAAGGTTGCTGGCCTGGTTTGAGAACACCGACACGCGGCTTACGCAGTTGCGCAGCATGTTGCGGTCTATGATTAGCTTACGTGGTGCCTCGCGAGGTATAACCGCCTGATAGTTTGGAAATTGCCCGTCGATGAGGCGGCAGACGAGTTTGAAATCGCCAAATTCGACGACGGCGTTTTTCTTGTCGAAGGCAAGATGAACCTGAGTGTCGGCTTTCGACAGTATATTCTTGAGTAGCGTGGCCGGCTTTTTGGGCAGGATGAACGAGTTTTCGCTCTCGCTGCTGACATCGGCGCGGGTGTAGCACACCAGCTTGTGTCCGTCGGAGGCGACAAATTTCACCTTGCCTTGAGCTATCTCGATAAAGATACCGGTCATAACCGGACGGAGGTCGTCGGCCGATGTGGCGAAAATGGCCTTCGAAACACCCTGCATAAGGGCGTCGGAGGTGAGCTGTACGCGGCATGCGTCGTCGTCGAGGCTCTGAACCATCGGAAAATCGTCGCCGTTGACACCAACGATGCTGTATTTACCGGAATTGATAACTATGTCGACTGCTTTCTTGTCGCTGTCGATGTCGTTGATGTTGAAGGTGAGCGGCTGCTCGGGGAACTCCTTGAGGATGTTGAGTAGACGTTTGGCGTCCAAAGCCACTTTGCCTTCGCCGTTTGCCGAGTCGACATTGAGAGCGGCTATGATTGTCGTTTCAATGTCTGTCGCTGTTATTGTCAGTCTGGTGCCTTGAAGGTCGAAAAGGAAATTGTCGAGGATAGGCATGGTGTTTTTTGAAGCGATAACACTGCTTGCCGCCTGCAATTGAGCTAAAAGCTCCGAACTTGATACGATAAAATTCATTTGTATGTGTTTTAAATTGATTTCAAACGCTCAAATTTATAAAAATTTGGGTTGGTTAAATAATAATAGGTGAATAAGAAATTTTAACAAATTATTATTTCATTTTTTCCAAAATCTCCTCTATCTGGCTTTGCAGCTTGCTGTTGGTGGCTTTCAGTTCCTCAATCTCTTTCTGCTGCTCTTTTATTGCCTCGATAAGCAGAGGAGTGATATTACTATAGTTGACTGATTTATATCCATCCTCACCAGTCTCAACTGCCTCGGGCAGAACAGCCTCAATCTCTTGTGCCAGAACACCAACGTGGCGGTTGCTGTCGAAATTCTTATTTGGGAACTCCTTGACGCGCCACTCGTAAGTTACGCCATTGAGTGTAAGCACTTTATCCAATGCTCGCTCAAGCGGTTTGATGTTGGTTTTCAGGCGTTGGTCGGAGGTTTGGATTGTGCCGTTGGAGGCGTAAACAGCATCCCATTTTCTATCGGAAGTACCTAAAGTGTAGGTTGTTGCACTAGTCCATACATTTGTTTTATCGCTTGGATAAACATTTCCTCTGAATTCAGCATTACCGTTTTTATAAATAATAAGAGCATCACTCCTGTTCACAACGTGTGGGCCCCAGGTCTCTTTTCCATTGCCCACAACAAACTGCCTGTCGCTTGGTACATTTTCAGATGAGCAAGCTGTGTAATCGTCAGTATTAAGTCTGCCGACTACGACTTCATTTGCTGACTTGGCGACTACACTTATTCCCAAGACGATAGATTGAAGTCCAGAGGCCGTTGATTGGCGCCCATAAGCGGTTGCCCATCTTCCACTTGCCGTGTTATTAAATCCTATGGCGGTAGAATTTGCTTTGGTGACGTTATTCCAAATGCCGATAGCAACGCCTTGCTCGGCTTCATCTGCAACAGTATTCCCGACACCCATTGCGATAGCATTTTTGCCACCCGAAGCATTCCTATGACCAAACGCTATGGCGGACATATTTGTAGCCTTACTGGCTGTGCCAAATGCAAAAGAATTTGTGGCGGTTGCCTCCGCACCTCCACCAAATGCGTAAGAATAGTCACCACTGGCTTTGGGAGCTACATACGAATTACCTTCATATGTCGCAGGTACACCCATAGCAAAACTGCCAGTGCCGCTTGCCGTTGCGCCTTCGCCGAAGGAATAGCTACCTTCGCCCTCAGCCACGCTATTCAAGCCTAATGCGTAAGAGTTCTTTTTAGTAGCTTTTGCGGTATTGCCAATAGCCACTGCATTCTCGCCCGAGGCTTCAGCCGATTTGCCGAACGAGTAGGCATTTGAGGCTGAGGTTGTTGCTGATGCACCCAAAGCATAGCTGTTTTCGCCGTTAGCATTTGCATTGTTGCCAAAAGCATAAGAGTTGGCTTGTTGTGCTTTTGTTGATGTCCCTATTGCAACCGAATTCGAGCCTGAGGCTGAGCTTTCAGCACCTAACGACATTGCTTTCTCGCCCGAGGCTGCGGCCTTATATCCAATAGCTGTTGCGTAACTTACACTGTTTGTCACTTTCGACTGATAACCCAAAGCTGTGGCATATTGGCCAGATGTTTCCGACTGGTAGCCAATGGTAGTTGAATACGACCAATTCGATTTTGCACCATAGCCAATGGCCGTTGAACCTCCATTGCTACCAGCTGCTGTTGAGCCGTAACCCAATGCCACCGTGTACTTTGTTGAAGCTGTGTTTTGGTAGCCTAACGCCACAGCTCCAATACCTTGTGCTTTCGATTGATAGCCGCCTGCTATTGAATAGTTGCCAGTTGCTTGCGATTGGTCGCCCATTGCAGTTGCCGATTGGCCTGAAGCTATTGTGCTTGAGCCCATTGCGGTGGCATATTGTCCTTGTGCTTTCGAGCCAAAACCTAATGCCATTGCCTGTCCTTCAGTGGCTTGTGCCGATACACCGAACGAGAGAGCGTCGGTTTTAGTAGCTGATGAGCCGTCGCCAATAGCTACAGAACTTTCGCCTGAAGCTATGGTGTGTTTTCCGAAAGCGAACGAACTTTTACCGGAAGCTTGTGCCGAGTCGCCAATGGCTGTCGAAGTCTCGCCAGAGGCTGTTGATTTATAACCCAATGCTTGTGAGTAGTTGCCGCTGGCTATATTCTGATATCCGGCATTGAATGAGTTGGTGCCCACATTGTTAGCGCTTTCAACCATCAGATTACCAGCCATAAAGGCATTCTTTGCCGGATACCAATAGATGCGGTTTTCGTTAATAATAGTATCGGCGCTTTGTGCAAGGTTGATATTGAAAAGATTGCTTGAACCGCCTTTGTTTGCGCTGCGTCCAGCCACAGCAAAACCGCTCTTGGCAGCCTTGGCGTTGCCCGCCTCGTCAATGTAGATGCGAGTGCTGTCGGTGTTTATAACCATATAGTTGTTGTCGCCTTTGGCGCTGCGTCCGGCCACGGCGAATCTGCTCTTGGCGGCTTTTGAGTTGTCGTCGTCAATAAAGACTTGCGTACCGGCCTCGTTCACAACAAAATAATTGTCGTCACCTTTAGAGCTTTTGCCCGCTACAGCAAATCTGCTCTTAGCTGCTTTACCGCTGGCGGTATCGTCAACAAAAACGCGTGTTCCAGTCTCATTTACAACAAAATAATTGTCGTTACCTTTAGAACTTTTGCCAGCAACGGCAAACCGGCTTTTTGCTGCTTTACCGCTGGCGGTATCGTCAACAAAAACCTTGGTGCCTTCACCATTCACAACCAAATAATTGTCGTCAGACTTTGCACTCTTACCAGCAACAGCAAATCGGCTTTTCGCGGCCTTACTATCGCCTTCGTCAACATAGATGCGCGTTCCGGCCTCGTTTACAACAAAATAATTGTCATCGGCCTTGGCGCTCTTGCCAGCCACAGCAAACCGACTTTTTGCGGCTTTGCCGCTGGCAGTGTCGTCAACAAAAACCTTTGTGCCTTCAAGGTTTACAACCAAGAAGTTGTCGTCACCTTTAGCGCTTTTTCCAGCCACGGCAAATCGGCTTTTGGCTGCTTTTGTACCGTCATCGTCAACATAAACCTTTGTGCCGCTGGCGTTTACCGAGAAATACTGGCTTTCCTCGCCGTCTTTCGCGTTCTTACCAGCCACTGCAAAACCGCTTTTTGCGGCCTTTGAGTCGTTTTCGTCAACATAGACGCGGACACCATTTTTATATACAGCAAAAACAACCTTGCCGTCGTTGTCTTTCACCTCAAATAGTGCATCTTCGTCACCGGTGGTGGAAGTGGCTTGAATCTTAATGTTTGTAGGGTTTTCAACCTCGCCGGTCTTTTTGGCGTATTCGGCCACCGGAACAGAATGTAGTTTGGTGGTGCCTATCTCGGCAAAATTCTCACCGCCGGTAGGGTCAAACTCGGTTTTCATATAAACGCTGCCGCTGTTCCAAGGCACTTCGGAAAATTTGCCTCTTACAATGGTGCCTTCGCCCACAACAATAGAAACGGCGCCGTAGGCATTGGTTTTAGCCGTATGCTTTTCCTGATAATAGGTGTCGTTGCCCGCCTCGGTTGTCAGCGTTATGCGAAGCGAGATGTTCTTGTTAGACACAAGGTTGCCGTTGGCGTCGCGGATAACTGCTTGATAGTTAAATCCGTTTTGAGCCATTGTCACGGTTGTTGCAAGCACGGCTGCAACTGCCAAAATGATTTGCTGTACTTTTTTCATGTCTCTATTTTTAAAAATTATTTGTGTGCAATGTTATAAGTTTTTCGTCATCGTTATCGTTATAGTTATCGTTTTTCGTCATCGTTAGTGTTTTCGTCATCGTCATCGTCAGTGTCAGTGTTAGTGTCATCGTCATCGTCAGTGTTAGTGTCAGTGTTATCGTCATCGTTTTTCGTCATCGTTTTTATATCTCGCTCTCTCTCCACCAATCAGTTTCGGGCGGCAGTAGGCGGCGGCCACATGCGCGCAGCCAATCTGCGGTTGTGCCGGATGAACCGGAACAGCAACGTCTTTTAGATGCATGCCGATGAGCGTGTCGCCAATATCGATGCCGGCGGAGGCTTTAATATGCTCAACCACAACGGGTTGGCGGAATCCGTGGTAAGCAGCTGTTGCAAACGAGCCGCCACCATGCATCCATGGCACCACGCAGACGGGCTCGTAGCCGTAACGCTCGGCACATTCGGCCTCAACCACAAGTGCGCGGTTCAGGTGCTCGCAACATTGGCAGGCAAGGTAAATGCCTCGTTCTGAGAGTAATTTGTTGGCAACGGCAAAAATGGCGCGGCCAATCTCCTCGCTCGAATTTTTGCCTATGGTGCCGCCAGCCACCTCGCTCGACGAGCAGCCGATGACAAAAATCGCCCCTTTGGGCTGCGGATGAGCCTCAAGCAGGTCGGTGATTATCTTTTTAGTTTGGTTTTCAATATTTTGCAAATCCATAGTTTCTATATGTTATTCGGCAAAGTAACTGCATTTTTTCATAACCGGGTCGAAATCGAAATAGCGGGCCACAACAAGGTTTCCGTCGGCAAGTTGCAGATAGAAATTGTCATAGTCGGGAGCGTCGGGCTGCAATTGGTGGCTGAACCCCTTGCACCAATACTCCTGCCCGTCGGCGGTTGTTACCGACAGCGTGAACAGCGGAGTCTGCCGTTTGACAGAATCGGCCTGTTGCACAGACAGTTGCGAATCGGCAGCGTATGTTATGTGCTTGAACTGGCCAATGTATCGGTACAGTTTTTCCTTGTCGATATTATTCATTTTCAACCCGATAGGATAGCTCTTCAGCTCAAAATCGCGACCGGCGCGGCATATTGTGAATGAGTTTTCGGGTTTCTGTTCGTCATTGAAGATTATCTGGAAAATGTTGTCGGGATGGACGGCGAACACCTCGCGGCTGCGCCAGCCTGCCGGTGACGCAACTCGCAGAATATCGAGCAGTTGCGGGTATCCGGCCACCGACACAACAAAAAAACGGTTGCTTTTTGTTATGGTTGCGTAGCAGGTGTAGCCGGTGAAGCAATAGCTGTAGTCGGCCAAGGTGCGGCGGTTGGCCATGGCTACAAGGTGAAAGCCTTCAGATTCCAGCGTTGCTGCGGCTTGCCTGGCTTCGGCTTTCGACACGTTTTTGGTTTTATCGATGTCGTGCAGCGTCTTCATCAATGCCGACATCATCTCGGCACGGACGGGTGTGTTGCTGTTCGCAAACCATTTATTACCAATCTTTTGCAGAATCACGGTGTCGCCTTTTGCCGCCTGTATCCGAATGGTTGTCAGTGCGGCGGTGTCGCTTATGGCAAAATGGCTCTGCGACTTCGACAGAGTCGATTTTCCGTGGCGCAATACTGTGATTGCTGTTATGAGCGCCAGCACGGCTAGAATTGACAACAATAGTTTGCGGTTCATCAGGCGTATTTCTTTTTGCGTAACATATTGAAAACAAAGCCGAAACAGCACATCAACACTATCGGCAAAATGACATTGACGGTTTGCCACAAGTGTCGTTGCTCAAGTATTTTCGGTTTGTCGAGCATCCTCATTTTCACCTCTTTAGAGCGGCTCTCCATTAACTCGTCGAAGCCACACAAGTAGTTGACGGCGTTCAGCAGAAACTCTTTGTTGCCGAAAGTCTGGCCGGTAAAGCGGTCGTAGCCGAGTGGCAGCGGTTCGCGCTGGTCGCCCTTCTGGCGGAACTGGTTGCGGATGATGTCGCCGTCGGAAACGACAATCATGCGCGCCGGTTGACTCTGGCGGAGGAATTGCCGCTGGTCGAATCCTTCGGCCTTGAGCGGACGGTTGGCAAAGGCGCTGCGGAAGCTGCCCTCAAGCAGCACGCCCACCTGCAGGTTGGAGTGCGTGAAAGCCTCGGGGTGCTGACTCTCGCCCACAATCGACAAATCGATGCTTGCGGGCAGCGAAACCAGCCGGCTGTATTTCGATGTGGTGAGCAGCGCAGTTTTCCGCACATTGCCGTCGAGCCCAACGGTGTCGATAGAGCAGGCGAAATCGATGCGGAGCATATCGAGGTTTTTCGTCATCGGGTGCGACGCCAGCGGTGTTATCATTGGCGAGAAAATCCACGGTGCGGGCGCAAATTTGGGCGGTTGCCCCACAAGCGCCGTGTTGACGGGGATAACCGCGCACTGCATATCTTGTATCAAGTTGGAATTCAGACGGATGCCGTAGCAGAAAAGCTGGTCGTCGAGGTTGAGGTCGAGCTGAGCGGCCAGCACATCGCGGCTGGTTTGCAGACTGTCCATGCTGGCTGTGGTGTTGTCGATGAGCCACAAAAGGCTTCCGCCGTTCATCAGATACTGGTCGATGAAGAATTTGTCTTGTTCGGCGAAGCGTGTAACAGGCTGTGCCACAACAATCAAGCGATAGACGAGACGACCAAGCGAGTCGGTTTTCAGAATCTCGGCATTGGCGTCAACTTGGCGCAGATTGTAGAATTTGCCAAGCGTGTACGACATATCCTCCATTTGTTCGGGCGGCAGCTCGCCATGTCCGCGCACAAACCCGATGATGGGCGGCTGTGCGGTCTGCAGCTGGTTTATGGCGAAGGTCAAATCGTATTCGAGCGACTGGATTGACGCCTGCAGATTGGCCTCAGACGAAGCTGTGACGTGGTTTTTCAGAATGTTGACAGCCACCTCGCGCCCTTGGTACGACACCATTATTCCGGGGAAAATTATCTTCTGCGATGTGCTGCCGTCGCTCTCTTTCACCTGCAGATTGGTGGGGTCGAGGCCCTTCTGGTAAAGTTCGCGGAAGATGCGCTCGCGGGCGTGCTCGTTGGGGTTCTCGGTCGGGTCGATAAACTCGTATTGGACATTGTCGCCGCCGTATGCACGGAACTCGTCAAGCATCTCACGCACAGAGTTTTGCAGTCGTTTGAAGCCCGAAGGCAGCTCACCGTCGAGATAGATGCGGAAATAGACCTCGTTGTCGAGTTGGCGCAGCATCTGTTTGGTAGAAACCGACAGCGAGTGGCGTTTGTCGGTTGTGAGGTCGATGCGAGCAAAGAAATATGACGATAAAATACCTATTAACAGCAAGATAGCTGTCCAAATACCGAATTCGGTCAGGTCGGGGTTCTTATTGGTTTTCCAAGTCCGGCTTTTCAGTTTCAGGCGTGTCAGCATCACAAAAAACGCCGATATGCAGAAGAAATAGGCCAGGTCGCGCGTATCGACAACGCCCCGGCTAACCGATTGATAATGAATATCGATGCTCAGATTAGTGATGACAACGCCAACACTGCCAAGCATCGAGCCAAGCAGACTGAACCCGATGTAAAAAACGAAGGTTATGACAACTGCCGTCAGAAAGGCAACAACCTGATTGTCAGTTAGCGACGAGCAAAATCCGCCAATACTGACATAAACCATGGCCAGCAGCGCCAGACCGATGTATGAGCCCCACGTTCCGCCCATATCGATGTTGCCGACAGGGTTGCCCAGCAGGCTCACCGACAGAAAATAGATGAGCGTTGGCACTATGGCGATGACGACAATGGCAAGCGAAGCCAAGTCTTTCCCCAGCACAACGGCCGTTTCCGACAGAGGGCGGGTGAGCAGCAAATCGAGCGTTCCGGTTTTGCGCTCCTCGGCAAAACAACGCATGGTTATTGCCGGCACCAGAAACAGAAAAAGCCACGGCGCCAGGCCGAACAGTCCGTCGAGTGTGGCGTAACCGCTGTCGAGGATGTTGTTGCCGCTGGGTATCACCCACAGAAACAATCCGGTGGCTATCAAGAAGATAAGAATAGCCAGATAGCCGGTTATCGAACTGAAGAAACTGTATAATTCCTTTTTAAAAAGTGCGAACATGGTTTCAATTTTATGGTGCGAAATTAAAAAATTACAATCGTATTCGTCAGGCGTTTTTTCGATGCGGGGAAAGTGCGGTTGACCGGTTAGAAAAGAAAAATCCGGCAGGCTTTAGCTTGTCGGATTTTGGGTGATTCCATAGGGAGTCGAACCCTAATCGTCAGAACCGGAATCTGAAATTCTATCCATTGAACTATGGAACCGATGACTTGCGGCAAAAGTAAACAAAGTTTTAAAGTGAAAAGGGAATTATAAAATCGCGTTAATGAAATTTTAGAAATATTCGACATAACCCTATAACTGCGCCAAGGTATCAACTAAAAAAGTCGGTTTAATCTTGGTAATGGTTGGAAAAATGACAAATTTTGCCATAATAATGGTTGGAAAAATGACAAAATCGATATTCAATATATTGTTAACAAGCAAATTGACCTTATGCTCTCATTAATAATTTGTTCACGAACACCAAAAACTTTTGATGCTATGGCGTAAACAATTGCAAACTCAAAAACCAAAGAAATATGAATGATAGTCCTTTGTTTTCAGTTTT